>JBBQBR010000548.1:0-1501 GCA_038317875.1 Lysobacterales bacterium | reverse complement strand
AAGCCGGTGCGTATGGTGCCGTTATGGCAAGTTCCTACAATTGCCGCGTTCCCGCCACTGAGATGATGTTATGAGCGCAATTACCCACGAGCTGTCGGCCATTGAACGCGGCGTTTTTCGGTTTATAAAGGCTGAGTTCGAATTGTCTGACCGCACTGCGCTATTGCACTATCAAATTTTGGCAGACGGATTTGAGCGTAGTTTTACTGAGACGGTGCAGTTTCCAGGGGCACCGAACCCGGACGACTTTTCCCCGCCCCGAAAAGCGGCGTTTGCGCGAGCGCTGCAAATTTTGCACGTCATCGCTGGCGTCAGCTATTTCAAAGCAACCAATGCGCCGAGGCTGGAATTCGCTGAATCGGGGCAAGTGGATGCGGCGCTAGCCGAGCTTGCCAACGCGGTTTATACGCATGGCTTGGCGGAATTTTGCTATCAGAACCAGACTGAAGTCCGGGCTAGCTTTGTCGCTGATGCACCGATTTTGCCACCTGCACCTGCGCTGGCATTGGAAGTGCGCGCACTGGTGGCAATTGGCGGTGGTAAAGATTCCCTGGTCAGCATTGAGGCACTCAAAAAAGGCGATATTCCGGCGTGCGCGGTCTGGGTTGGCAACTCGGAACTGATTGCGGGTGCCGCGAAGGCGTCAGGTTTAGCTACGCTCAATATCAAGCGCAGCGTGTCGCCTGCGCTGTTTGCGCTCAACAGTGAAGGCGCACTCAATGGCCACGTCCCGGTTACCGCGATCAATTCGGCTATTTTGCTGGTGACGGCGGTGCTTTATGGCTATCAACACATCGTTTTTAGCAACGAGGCCTCAGCAAATGCCGCAACGTTGATGCATCAGGGTAAAGCGGTGAATCATCAGTGGAGCAAAAGTGCGGCGTTTGAACACGCGTTTGCGCGGCTGGTGCAGGATTCAGTGGCGTCGAATATGCACTATTTTTCCCTCTTGCGGCCATACCGGGAGCTGGCGATCACCGCCAAGTTCGCCAAATTCCAACAGTATGACGCGGTTTTTTCAAGCTGCAATCGCAACTTCAAGATTTTGGGCGCAAAGCCAGCCAGCCGCTGGTGTGGGCAATGTCCAAAATGCCATTTTGTGTTTTTGGCATTGGCACCGTTTGTGCCCAAACCGCGCTTATTAGCGATTTTCGGGCGCAATTTATTGGATGAGCTGGCGTTAGCACCTAATTTCGATGCCCTGATCGAATGGCAGGGCGCACACAAGCCGTTTGAGTGCGTCGGCGAAGCACAAGAGTCCACTGCGGCATTCGTGGCGCTGAGCGCGCGTGCGGATTGGCAGGAAGATGCGTTGGTGCAGCGGTTTGCGTTAGAAATTCGGCCGCATTTACTTGACGACTTAGCGACGCTTAGCGAACTATGCTTGCCAGATTCGCAGGTGACGCTACCCGCTGCGTTTGCAAATTTGGTGGAGTCGCTTTGAGCACTTTATGTAAATTGTTGAGGCTGTTTGCGAGCATCGTTTTGCTAGCATGCGCGG
>JBBQBR010000547.1:0-1503 GCA_038317875.1 Lysobacterales bacterium | reverse complement strand
CATTGGCGCTAAAAACCTTGTGCGATCAATTCCGCGCGCCTCTGATTATTAACGACGATCTTGCAATTGCTAAGCAGCTTGGCTGCGGGGTGCATTTAGGTGAAAGTGATGCGGCTATCGCACAGGCGCGCAAAGAACTAGGCGCTGATGCGATCATCGGGGCTTCGTGTTACGACAGCGTGGTACTCGCGCAGCGCGCCCTAGATAACGGCGCAAGCTATGTCGCGTTTGGCAGCTTTTATACCTCGACTACTAAAACCGTGCCGCGCCGCGCCGATGTCGCACTGTTAAGCAAAGCTGCGGTATTACATGCGCCCCTCGTCGTGATCGGCGGCATCGATATCAGCAATGCTAAGCCGCTCATTGCGGCCGGGGTTGACTATATTGCGGTCGTCAACGGCATTTTCGGCCAGCCTGATATACAAGCCGCAACCGCCGCACTCAGTCAACTTTTTATCGATTAAGCCCGCCTATGAATGAAGCAATAGCCACCGAAAATAATCAGCGATCACCCACCGAGGACCAGCGCCGCATTCGCTCGTTTGTATTGCGCCAGGGTCGACTGACCGGTGGTCAAGCGCGCGCCATGCTTGAGTTGCTGCCAAAATTTGGCGTGCCTAGCGGCGCGAAAATCAGCGGCAGCGCCCCATTTGCTAATGCCGCGCCGATAGTGCTCGAAATCGGCATCGGCAATGGTGATGCGCTGGCACATTGCGCGCTTGCAGATCCGGGCCGTAACTATATTGGTGCCGAAGTGCATGCGCCGGGCGTTGGTCACGTACTACTTGCCATTGAAGCGGCAGATTTGCGCAACGCACGCGTTTTCCACGGCGACGCGGTTACTTTGTTAAGTGAACAGATCGAGGACGCCAGCCTCAACCAAGTCAATATTTGGTTTCCTGACCCCTGGCACAAAGCCAGACATAACAAGCGCCGGCTGATCCAGCCTGCATTTGTCGACGCGGTGTTGCAAAAGCTGGAAGCGGGCGGTTTGCTGCATCTGGCAACCGATTGGCAGCCTTACGCCGAGCACATGTTGGAGGTGCTTAGTCAGTGCGCCGGGCTTGAGAACTGCGCAGAACCGGGCAGTTTTATGCCCAAACCAAGTTGGCGGCCGAGCACACATTTTGAACGACGCGGCGAACGCTTGGGCCACGGCGTTTGGGATTTGCTGTTTAAAAGAATCGCTTAAAAAAGCCTAAAAATGCCCGAACTCCCAGAAGTCGAAACCACCCGCAATGGCCTTGCGCCGCATTTGATCGGCGCACGCATCAATAAGATTCTGTTACGCAGGCCGAACCTGCGCTGGCCGATTCCCGCTGAAATTCAAACACTTAACGGGCACGCCATCAATGCGATCACGCGCCGGGCAAAGTACTTGCTGATGCACACGCAGGCGGGCAGTGCACTTTGGCATTTGGGCATGTCCGGCAGCCTGCGGGTATTAGATCCAGCCGTAGAACCCCGTGAGCACGACCACGTGGACTGGCAATTGGACAGCGG
>JBBQBR010000546.1:0-1532 GCA_038317875.1 Lysobacterales bacterium | reverse complement strand
ACTTACCAATAGAAATTTATTCACCACAAAAATTTTATTCAAAGGTTTCTCCGGTGCAGTTAACGATCGTAGTGCCGAATCGGCGCGAAAGACTAACAGAGCAAGTGAAGAAAATTTACATATTTTTTGCAGTGAATAGATTGCGGACTCTATCGCCTATAAATCGCTGGTCGCTTAAACCATAAACGCCGAATTCCCACTCGGATAGAGCCCGAGATTTGGGAAAATGTCGGCGGCCCCGCTTGCGCCAAACGCCCCCGCATACGTTTTCGAAGCGGAAGTCCACGCCAGTCATTCGCGTAGCAACGCACGCCAAAACCATGCGAATCCACGAATTGGGGCCTCAGCAATTCTGCCGTTACTCGCCCTGCATGCGCCAAATCACTTTATAGAGCTTGCGATCCAGCTGTGCGGAATAGCGATACTCAACGCCATCCAACTTGATGCGAGTGTGTGCAATGAAGTCAGTGCTTGCGACGCCCAGGAAGGGTTCAACCGATGGTAAATTTGGTGGGCCGCCGCTGCGCGCGGTTTCGAGGACAAAATCGCTTGTAGTCACGTAATTTGCTTGCCCGTCGCGCCAAAGCTTTTTTGCTAAATCCTCGCTGATTCCAGGATCAAGGCTCATCAACACGGGGATTTCGGCGGTGTTGATATTAAGCTTCGCCTTTATATCAATGGTGCAGACATATCGGCTCAACGTGGCGTAGTCCTCAGCACTCAATCCCGGCAAATACCGTAACTCACTAAAATGTTGCAACGGCCTATTTGGCGCGCGCGAGGCTGGCCTGCGGCTCATAAAATCGACGTCTTCACCGCCCGCAATGTTGCTGTCGTCAACGTCAATAGCGTCTTGAATGCGTCCGGCAATTTGCGGATTTAGTTTTAGTATTTCCAAAAGCCGCGTTAGCAGCTTTTGCGTTGCCGCAACTTGATTGGAATCGCCGGCAAAACCGTTGAGATTAATGCGGCCGTTTAAGTCCTCCATTTTGCCGGTGACCAAACCCTGCGGCACCGGCAGCGGCGGTAATGGTTTGGCCCATTCTTCCGCCCGGGAATCGGTTTGTCCGGCTTCGGAATCGCGAAACAATGCAATCAAGGCGTAATCAAACAATCCATCCGCAAGTGCGCGCGCCTGAGCTGCGCGCTGCGCGCCAGCGGCGCGATCAAGGGCTACGGTGCCCTGCTGCATAAGCGCATAAGCCAGCAATGCTGCAAGCGCCAAGATCATCAGCGCGGTCAGCAGCGCGACGCCGCGCTGCGCCGCAAACTTTAGGCTCGTCGACTTCATTGACCCACACCACTCAGCGCAATCAAGCGTCGAATTTCGCCAAAACGTTTACTAGTCAACCTAAGTTCGACCGCACGCGGCAAAGTATCTGGGCTTACGCCCTCCAGCGTCGCATTGGCCGGTGGCCAGCGATCATGCTCACGCAGTTGCGCATCTAGATAACGAAAACTAGCGCCGCTGAAGTCATCCAAAATCAAACGCGCCGTTTCAGGCGTATTGGGTGCTAGATCTAACGCAGCCG
>JBBQBR010000545.1:0-1619 GCA_038317875.1 Lysobacterales bacterium | reverse complement strand
CCTGCCGGAAGCAAATTCGGCACATTTGGCGGGCGCTAAACGCATCGCAAACCCAGGTTGTTTTGCCACCGCAATCGCGCTGGCATTATTGCCGCTGGTGGCGCTGGGCCGTGATTTTGGCCGCATCCACATTAGTGCCGTCACCGGTTCATCCGGTTCGGGCGCGCAGCCCGGCGCTGGCACGCACCACCCAACCCGCGCGCACGATTTTCGCGCCTATAAAATTTTGACGCATCAACACGAAAGCGAAATTCGCGCCTGTTTGGCCGATGCCGCGCTAAAATTTGGCGCCAACGCGCGCGCGCCGGAATTTAGCCTAGTGCCGCATTCTGCGCCGATGGTGCGCGGTATTTTTGCGACTTGTCAGTTTGAGTTACCGGCGTTATCGGCGCAGGAGTTAATCCAGGCTTATCAGACACAGTATCAGCATTCGCGCTTCGTCAATGTGCTCCAGGAATCGCCACGCGCGGCCGCCGTTGCGGGCAGCAATTTTTGCGATCTTTCCGTGCATGTGGTGGGGAACTCCGTTGCGGTGCTGTGCGCAATTGATAATTTGGGCAAAGGCATGGCGGGGCAAGCGGTGCAAAATATGAATTTGGCGCTGGGTTTACCGGAGTCAACGGGGCTTTTGGCGGCGGCGTTGTTTCCATGATTACGCTGAAGAATTGAGGCAATCGGTTTGGCACGTCAGCGGCACTCAGTGCGGTGGTCATGGGTTTTACGCGATTTTTCATAGCCAAGGTGGCAACCTAGGGTTGATTTTGGCGTTTGCGCGTCGGTCGACGTAGTTTGAAAATAGCCTAAACTTGCTCAGGCTATTTTTTATCTGGTTGCCAATTAGCTTGCTGGCGTTCGCCGCCGTAAAGTCCGGCTGCCACCGCCATCGCGTCGCTGTAAGAATCAAAGCCAAGGCTTCCATCCAAAGGTGCGACAGGATTGCCATGTGGCGAACCGTCCCTCATTTCGCACGCCGTGGCGACGTTGGTAAATACCAGCACCTCAATACTGCAGCTTTTAACGTAATTGATCTCTTTTTTTCTCCGTTGGTTAGTTAAGGGTCTCAAATTTGGGACTAGTCCTTGCCCGGTTAGCTGCATCCGAAGGGCAGCTAATCGGGCCATCGTGTCGGCAAATAAAAACTGCGCCATCGCGTATTGCTCTGGCGAAGCACGCCTGACGTCCTGCGCCAAAAATTGCACGACTGAGATATCGCCGAGACTAAGTGCAACTTGCCTGTACGCGATTTGGCGCTCGATTGTGCCGCCTGGGAATGTGGGTCCCAGTCTAGTCGCAAGCTCTTGTAAGGCAAAAATTGACCCGCGTGCCGCTGCTTCAAATAGCATTGCTTCACCTTCCGCTGCAGTTGCAGGGCGGTTCATTAGCACCCCGCCATAGGCGCTCATCGCATTTACGTCGCCCGACTTAGCCAGTTGTTCCAGCTCTAATGGGTTCATCTTGTTGAAGCGAATAACGTCTCCCAAATCAGGGAACCCATGCGTTTTGTACCAATTTTTATCTAGCGCATCGTCCGAAAGCTCTGGCACGAAAGGGCGCGCGCCCGCTTGATTAGGCTGAGGCTGCCTGTTACTTAATGCTTTACCTGCATCCACATTAGGAGG
>JBBQBR010000544.1:0-1692 GCA_038317875.1 Lysobacterales bacterium | reverse complement strand
ACTATCGTCGAATTAAAGGGGTCACCGAAGGCATTGTCGCCAACAAAGCTAAATCGCGCCGCGCCTTCAGCATTGGCTTGGCTTAAAAAAGTGGGTGTAGACGTGGCCGGGGTTAGGTTTTTGTAGTCAAACCGGCTTTCGCGCAGAACTTGCGGTGCGGACAGAAATTGCGCGTGGCTGGCAGCACTGATGAGTGCGCAGCTGCTAAACAAAAGAAGCGAAATTAGGCGTTGGGCGGTGCAATAAAATTGGGATGGCATTCGAAAATTTCTCTAGTCTGGAAATAATGCCGCTGTCGAAAAACTGCGCTGGGTAAGTTTGTAACACTTTCGTCATTTATTGTATTGAATTAATGGTTTTGCTGGAGCGATGGTCGCCGGTTTACAAAGCCTGCTCATAACTTGGCAGTAAGCAAATCCGCTACGCTCGCCCTTTAAATGAAATGGAATGCGCATGCCAGGATTGGGGGTTTTCTCAGGTTTATCCCATGCGCGCGCGGCTGCAAAATTGGCGGGATTGCTTAGCTGGAGCGCGTTGCTGGTGCCGGTGCAGCTGCTTTTCATGTGGCGTGCACGCAGCAACAGCAGTACCGACGCGTACCGCATTACCAAGCTGTGGCATCGCGGCGTTTGCGCGCTGATTGGCGTGCGGGTGCAGGTCACGGGCGCGCCGCTGTGCGCACGCCGCATGGTGTATGTCAGTAATCACGTTTCGCATTTTGATATTCCGGTGCTGGGCAGTGTCCTGAAAGGTTCTTTTGTCGCCAAACAAGATTTGGCGCGCTGGCCAATCGCCGGATTTATGGCGCGTCTGCAGCAAACCGTGTTCATCAGCCGCGACCCGCGTGCGGGGCGGGCGGTCACTGACAGCATTGCCGAGCAATTGCGAAGCGGGCGCTCGTTGATTTTATTTCCTGAAGGCACCACCAGCGATGGCGGCAATGTTTTGCCGTTCAAATCGACTATTTTTGGCATTCTATTCGCTGGTGATTCCGAAATAAGTGCCAGTGCGGTGCAGCCTTTGAGCATTCGCATTATCGCAGTTGACGGCAAGCCGATACGCAGCCAAATGGATCGAGACGGCTATGCGTTTTATGGTGATATGCAAGCTGGCGCGCATGCCTGGGCGTTTTTGCGCAGCAAAGGTGCGTCGATTGAGGTGCGCTTCGCCGATGCAATTACCGCAGAAGCGGGGCTTGATCGAAAATCGCTGGCGCAAAAGGCGCATGCGGGAGTGTTGGCGGGTTTGTCGGCTTAGTCCAGGCAAATCGAACTGCGATCTCAAGTATCCACTTGAATGACTTAGCCGGCGCATTCAATATTGCGCGCAAATTGACGGAGATAAATTATATGGGTCGACTAACAACCCACGTGCTAGATGCTGCACACGGCTGCCCCGGCAGTGCCATCCAAATCGAGCTGTACCGCGTAGACGGCACGCAATTAAGCTTGATTCACCGCACGCTGACTAACGCCGACGGCCGCTGTGATGCACCACTATTGCAGGGCGATGACTATGTTAGCGGCGTCTACCAGCTGCAGTTTCATGCCGGGGATTACTACCGTGCGCGCGGCGTGGCGTTGCAAGAACCAGCGTTTCTTGATGTTGTGGTGCTGCGTTTTGGCATTGATGCGGCGCAAGCGCACTACCATGTACCGCTGCTGATTTCGCCTTATAGCTATTCGACCTATC
>JBBQBR010000543.1:0-1708 GCA_038317875.1 Lysobacterales bacterium | reverse complement strand
AGGTCGAGCATGGGAAAGTAGTGATATCGCCCTGCGGACAAATTTTTTAGCTCAGTTAATTCGTTCGCCAAATCAATCACACTGCACTCAAACGGCAATTGCATTGACTCCGCATAGGTCAAGCGCCTGGAAATAAGCAGCTTTTCCGTGCGATTTCGGATCGCTGGCTTGCCCTGGTCACGCAGGCGCACGCAACACCAAATAAGCCAATAGCCAAATAGGTAGGGCGCAAACACAAGCATGCTTAAAGCGGGAAATCGCCCGCGCCGCTTGCGCAAAAATGCCGGGTTTTGCCGCCAGTATGCCCAACTGATTAACGCAAAGCAGAGCGCGAAATACATCCCAACATACCAAAGGCCGCTGACCACTCCGAGAAAAACACTGCCCATTGCCGCCAGCGCGTAATGCAGCGCCACCGACGGTCTGTAACGCTGCCCCGCCGCTAAAGGCGAAACCGCCATTACCGACAATCCACCCAACATCAGCCCCGCTAGAACGTCAAAAAAATGATGTTGATAGGTAAATAACGTTGCCATCGCAACCAATGCCAGCCAAATTCCCAAGGCCAACTTCAGCGGTGGTTCCGGCTGGCGCTTCAGCGCGCTCCAAAACACCACACAATAAGCCACATGCAAAGACGGCAGCTGGTTGTAAGGGCGATCAAAAAAATTGAGATACGCAAAAAACGGCGCCCACAGCGTTGCATCCGTAGGCGGACGCGTGCTGGTCAAGCGCAGCGGCCAAAGCACAAAAACCAAACAAGCCACGAGCGTGCACAGCAGCAATCGCTGGCTGAATACCCGCAGCTGGTCTTGCGTGCGCAGCCAAAAAAAACTGCCCGCAAAGAAAATGCCAGAACTCATATACGGCACGATCATCCACGGCAAAAATGGTATGGCACGTTCCCAATCCATCGCCACATTGAGCAGCGGTGCGCGTGCTGCGGCATAGGCATTGCTAAAGGTGTAGGCAATAGCAAACACCGCGATGTTGAGCGCCAAATAGATTAAACGGAGTTTATACCGCGCCTTTTCCGTTGCGGCTGGCGCTGAATTTGTGGACATTTTTGTGCGGGCGAACGGTCTAAGCTGAGCATAGAACTCGATGCTTGCAAAAGTATAGGCAAAGTTTGATACCGTCTTGGCGATGACATTCGCGCCTAAACCTGACAAATACGAACGCTGCATGGTCTTCGCCGGCGGCGGCTTTAGGTTCGGTGCCTATCTGGGTATGTATGCGGCCGCCTGCGATGCCGGGGAAAAGCCGGATATCTTGCTGGCAAGCTGTGGCGGCGCGATTGCGGCAGCGCTCATTCATGCACTGCCCGGGGAAGATGCGCGCAAAGACTGGCTTTGCTCTCGGCAAATGTATGAATACTGCCGGGAAGCACGTTCCACAGCGCACGCCGCAGTGCACAGGGTGCTTTTGCGTGCAGCGCAAAGACGTTTCAGTACGCGATTAGCGCCAATCATCCCCGATGTTTTTTCAGAATATTTGTTTGAACCGCCCGGTGACGCAATCCCACTTCCGCCAGTCGTGCGTTATGTCGGTCAACCAGCACTCGCCATTATCGGCGCCAAGATTTTGTTTGCACCCAGCGACGTTGGCCACGTACGCGGTGCGCGCAAACTGTACGCTGAGACTATTTTTGCCTGCGAGCGCGTGCAGCAATTGCTAGCCACGGAAAAGTCCGCACTTGCCAGCGGCC
>JBBQBR010000542.1:0-1861 GCA_038317875.1 Lysobacterales bacterium | reverse complement strand
CGCAATGTTCAAAAAGCGGTGATGCCATCAGATGAGTTTTTGAATTGCCGCAGTTATTCGCATCACGCTGCGCTTTCGTGGCCTTACCAAAGTGCCGTATACGCGGTAGCCACCGGCAGAAGTTGACGCTTTCAACTTAGTCGTCACAGCTGGTTTGCTTGTGTTTTTAACGGGCTGCTTTGCAGGCCCTGTTTCTACATTTGACACCACACACCTCCATATAAAACCTTCACGCGCAAATAATAGCGTATTTGGCACGCTTTCTAAACCTGACGGGTGCCAACCCTCAGTAGTTTTTAGTTCGTCATTCCCGCCACCTGGATCCCGCCAATGCTCGGATGCCGAACCAGTCACTGAGGATTAGCGCGTATCCGACAGTTACGAGTTATGGGCAGGGCTCGGCGCTTAACTTAATCGCATGCCTTTCAAGCCTCAAACCACCGAGCCATCGCATACACATCAACGTAAAGCCCGGCGCGAAAGCACTCGCCGACCATTCGGCCTTCTTCGACAAAACCAAACTTTTTGTACAGCGAGGTCGCGGTCAAGTTGTCGACATTCACCCGCAGCTCAATGCGTTTCACCTGCGCCCATTGATCAGCCCAATCCAGTAAAGCTTGCATCAAAGCAGTGCCGACGCCACAGCCCTGCGCCGCTTGTGCCACGGTAATTCCTAAGGCGCGCACGTGGCTTTGGCGCAGGCTGTCATTGAGCGGATGCAAACTAGCGACGCCGACGACTTTGCCGTCAATCTCAGCGACTAAAATCAGTGCGTTAGGCTTCGCATCGGCGAAGCGATCGCGCCAAAGCGCGGTATTGGCGAACGGCATCTGCAGGGTGTTGTGCACGCTAGCAGGCTCGGCAGCGAATTCAGCCACTACCTCGCAATCTTCGGGGTTCGCGCGGCGTAGTTTGATTGCGGCGATTTTTTTGCGGGTGCTGGGCTCAGTCATGGGTGCAGTCGCGGGGGATGCGTTATGGGCTAGATTTTTGCTTGCGCGCATGGATTAATTTTGCCAACACGTCGGGGGCAAAATCGAAGGAGTCGTAATACAGCCGATCTTCCGGCAAGCCGGCGCTAAGAAACGCGCTGCGACACGCGCTAATCATCGCGGGTGGGCCGCTCATGTAGACGTCGAAATCGCTCAAAATTGGATAGTCTTCCAGCACCGCTTCGTGCAGCGTGCCATAGCGCGTGTCAAAACTCGCCTGTTCGCTCAGCACCGGCGTATAGCTTAATTGCGGCATCGCCGCTTCAAATTGGCTGATGCGCTCAGGCAAATAAAAATCCGCAGCCACCCGCGCACCCCAATAAAGATGCGCCTCGCGCTGTGGATTGATCGTCGAAAAATGCTCCAACAAGGCTTTAATTGGCGCAAAACCGGTACCTCCCGCTACAAACAATAGTGGCCGGTCCGAATCGGCGCGTGGCACAAAGGTGCCGTGCGGCAGGTCGATCAGAAATTCCGCGCCAACCTCAGTGTCTTCAAACAAAGTTTGCGTGAAACCGCCGCCGGCGACTTTGCGTACATGCAGCTCCAGCAGGCCATCCGCGCGCGGTGCATTTGCAATCGAAAACGGCCGACGCTTGCCGTCGCTCAACAGGAACTCCAAATATTGCCCCGCCAAATAGCGCACCGGTTGCTCCGGCATCAGTTCCAGTGCCAATACATCACCCGACAACGCGGTTTTGCTCAATAGCCGCGCACGCGTCTGCACGATTGCAAGCTCAGCCACTTCCGCCACTTCTTTCAGCGCTAAGCTCAAGTCCGAATCCGCGTATGCCTGACACAATAATGCGTGATCCAGCCGCTCAGCGGCGCTCAGCGCACTCGGTGTGCTGGCGTAGTGCCAACTACCC
>JBBQBR010000541.1:0-1865 GCA_038317875.1 Lysobacterales bacterium | reverse complement strand
CGATCAAAAGACGGCAGCGGCGCAGTATGCCAAGGTGATTAAAGGCTTTGCCGCCGATGAACAATGGGTGCCGGGCGGCAATGAGTATCAGTCACTTGGCGCGCAATGCCGCGCGCAGGGCGAGGCGGGAACCTTGGCATTGAGTCAAGGTGATTTTACCGAGGCGATGCTGCAATTTTTTAACGCAGGCGATGATTACGAAAACGACATGAGCTACATCGCTGAGCGGGTGCTGAGCACCGATGAGCTGATTAGCTTTGTCGATGCGCACTCCAAGCCGCAAACGCTGCAAAAAGTCGATGCCTCGGAATATGCCCCGATGAGCTACGAAATCCCGTTTAACGCGCAGACCGGTGTGCGCGCCAAAGGTTATCAACAGCACACCTTGCGCGCGGTGTTAGCACGCCGTTTGCTGCGCGAAGGCGAATACGAGCGCGCACTTGCGTATTTCAATAACCCGCTGCATCTGCAAAGCGCGAAGGACTATGTTGCCGCGATGCAGCGCGCAAATAGCGCAGCGGGCATTAAAAAAGCCGAAGCGTTATTTGCTGCCGCCAGTCTAGTCCGCACAACAGGTATGGAAATTTTAGGCACGCAGTTGACCCCTGACTTTGCCGTATATGGTGGTGGCTTCGGCGATTACGAACCGAGCCCTGAAGAGCTTAAAGAGTCGCCCGAGCTTTTTGTAAAGCCAACCGCCTTGATCAGCAGCGCGGAAACCAAGCGCACTGTTTTGAGTGCGCCGAAGCCCAATATACGCTTCCATTATCGCTATCAAGCGGTAGCGCTTGCCGAACAAGCCAGCGATTTGCTGCCCGCGCGCAGTCAGGCGTTTGCCGCAACGCTTTGTACGGCAACCAGTTGGATAATCTTTCGCGACCAGCCGGCGGGTGAAAAGCTTTACCGGCGATATTTAAACCAGGGCGCGTACGTGCCATGGGGTTATCGGTTCGGCACCACGACGGGGTGTCCAAAGCCCGACTTTGAGCGGGCGCAAGGGATGCTGGATCAACAAGCCACGGCTGAGCGCAAAAAAATGCTGAAACGGGTGTTGCCGTTTGCAGTGGCGGGCTTTGGCTTATTGATTGTGCTGGGTGGGTTTTTGCTTTGGCGGCGGCGCAAGGTGGCGTAGGCATCGCGTCAATACTGCACTATCCAAGTCGACATAAAAAAAGACCCTGAACTTTTGCAGTCCGCGCGCATCGGCATCACGCATTTCTAGCGCGCAGCCTGCCAAAATGCCAGATTCCTAATTATTGAGCAGCAATCTTATGGCGACGGAAGCTTTTCGCTCGTACATGTGTGTAGTGTGCGGACTGATTTATGACGAAGCCGCCGGTTGGCCGGAAGACGGCATCAAAGCGGGTACGCGCTGGGCTGACGTGCCGGAATCATGGGTTTGCCCGGACTGCGGTGTAGGCAAAGCGGACTTTGAGATGGTTGAAGTTTGATTCCAGTTGGGTGCGCCCAATTGAGGAATAGAGATTGAGTTTAGCTGACCAGCCAGTTTCGACCGAGCCCGCGCTGCCGATTCTGGCGGCGCTGCCCGAGCTACTTGCGGCAATGACGCGCTCGGAGCGCGTGGTTTTGGAAGCGCCGCCAGGTGCGGGCAAGACCACGGCAGTGCCGCTTGCGCTGCTTGATCAGCCTTGGTTGGCGGGCAAAAAAATATTGCTGCTCGAACCGCGCCGCATTGCTGCGCGCGCGGCGGCTATGTTTATGGCCGGGAAACTGGGCGAGCCGGTCGCGAGCACAGTCAGGTATCGGATTCGGTTTGAAAATCAGGTTTCTAGCAAAACTCGCATTGAAGTGATCACCGAAGGTATTTTGACACGGCTTTTGCAGTCGGATCCCAGCTTAGAAAG
>JBBQBR010000540.1:0-1891 GCA_038317875.1 Lysobacterales bacterium | reverse complement strand
GATGGCTGCACTTAGCCTATGCGCCCGAAAGTAAACAAGCGCTGCGGCAGCGCCTTAATCCGCTGCAGCAGGCTTGGAGGCACGCTAGGCGTGGCGCGCGCCACCACCGCAAAGCGCCCTGCCGCTTTGGGGTTGTTCTTGAGCTGCCAGTAGCGCCCCAGTGCAGCCTCCACGCTCAGCCGACACGAGCCCATTCGCACAGGCTTCAGCAGCATCCGGAATACCTGGCCCTCGTTGATCAAATCGATTGCAAGCTGAGCGTTGGCGCGGTCAGTCAACACCACCGATGCGATATGCGGGTGGTACTGCTTCAGGGTCTTGATCAGTCCGGTCAAATCGCCCTGGCCGCTATCGGTTTCGGAAATGACCACGCCGGTTTCATGTTGCTCAAGCACCTGCAGCGCGCGCTCAGCGGTTGCGGCAAAACGCACCTGATAGTGCCCGCCTAAAATTTCCCGTAAGCGATTTTGCGTGTCTGGGTCGTCCTCAATCACCAACACCCCGGCAGACTGGCGAGCCTGATCTTTTTCTTTTTCTGATATCGGCGCCATCGCTAGCAAAGGCACATCGCGCGCAATCGCAGCGGCCTGCACTACTGTTTTGCGCAGTTCCTCATTATCCCAAGGCTTGTTGATGAAGCGAAATACCTCGCTTTCATTCACCGAGGCCAGCACCGCGCTCAAATCAGAGTATCCGGTCAGCAAGATTCGCATGGCGCGCGGATGCACCGTTTTGATTTCGCGCAGAACTTCCACGCCCAGCATTTGCGGCATGCGTTGATCACACACAACTACGTCGATGTCTTTTTCTTTGGCCCAACGGATCGCTAACTTTGGCTCACTGGTGACGTAAACATCGTGTTCGCGAAAGAGTGCACGCAGCGCGCGTAGGATGCGTGCCTCGTCGTCTATACATAAAATCCGAATGCGCCCGCTGCTGCTCTGCTCTTTACTGCTTTGCTCTTTATTATTTTGCTCTTCACTCATGGCTTGCCTCACTCATGCCGTGGCCTAAACCGTGACTTTTCAATGCCGCGAAATCCACTGGCAAACTGACGACAAAGCTGGTGCCATGCCCCAGCGCTGAACTAACGTTAATGCTGCCGCCATACGCGGTCAATATCTTATGCACGATCGACAAACCTAGCCCAGTACCCTCCCCCACTGGTTTGGTGGTAAAAAACGGATCGAAAATTTTGGGTAATACATCAGCCGGTATGCCGCTACCGGTATCGGTGAATTCAACTTCAACCATGTCACCGTTGCGTCTAGACGTCACAGTAAGCGTTCCACGCTCCGCCATAGATTGGGCGGCATTGGTAATCAGGTTTAAAAAAACTTGGTTGATTTGCGAAGGCACCACGCGCACCAGAGGAACCGGGGCAAGGTGGCGAATCACCTCAATGCGATCACGCATTTGGTGATTTGCAATGATCAAGGCGCTGTCGATGCCTTCATTGACATTCCACAAATCTTCCCCGTCACGATCAACGCGCGCAAAGCCCTTCAAATTTTTGACTAGTTTGGATATTTGATCTACGCCTTCAAGTGCATCGGTCAACAGCTCTTTACTTTCACTCAAACGCGCATCGTTTGCCAACGCCGCCCGCATTTTCAACAGCGCACTGGGCAGAACTGCCTGCAATTTAGGGTCGGCAGGGTTGAGCGTCGCAAAGCGCGCCAATGCGGCGCAAACCTTATCAAGCACGAGTTTGTGCTCATCTATTAACTCGGTTACAACTTGCGCGTTACTGCGCAAAAAGCCCAGCGGCGTATTAATTTCATGGGTCACGCCCGCCACCATTTGCCCGAGTGAAGCGAGTTTGGTGGTGTGCATCACTTGTGACTGAGAAGCCTGAAGACGCTTGAGCTCCACGTCGGCGGCAATTGCA
>JBBQBR010000539.1:0-1917 GCA_038317875.1 Lysobacterales bacterium | reverse complement strand
GATGAAATAAGGCTGACTAATCGCTCGTGGTCGTTTAGTCGGCGCGATTTGCAGGCTGCCTTAACGCTGGAAAGCCTGACTGTGCTGAATGATTTTGGTGCGGTCGCCCATGCTGTTGCGGCCCTTAGCGAAGCGGATCGGATTGTGCTTTACGGTGATGAAAAGGCTGAGTTGGCCGGCCCGATCAGCGTCATTGGTCCAGGCACGGGCTTGGGCGTGGCCCTGCTGGTTGGCGGGCATAGGCGCGGGGCGGCGCAGATGCGCGAATGGCATGTGGTTGAAACTGAAGGTGGGCACATCAGCTATGCACCGCTGGGTGAAGAAGAGCATGCGATTGAGCGCTGGTTTAGCGCGCGCTTTGGCCGCACCTCGAATGAGCGTTTGCTCAGTGGTGCCGGGCTTTCGCATATTGATGCGGCGCTTTCCGGCGCAGTACATCCAAGCCTGCAGGCCGCACACCTGCCACTGCGCGAGGCACCAGACATTGTTGCGGCCGCCCTTGATGGCCACGATCTAGCCGCGCGCAAAACTCTGGCGCGATTTTGCGCGGTGCTGGGCAGTGTCGCTGGCGACACCGCGCTGATTCATGGCGCGCGCACCGTTGTGATCGCCGGCGGCATCGTGCCGCGCTTTATTCCGTTTTTGCGCACCAGCGCATTTCGCGAACGCTTCTTAGCCAAAGGCCGATTCGCCGCCTATTTGGAAACGGTCGCGATCCACGTCGTTACTCATCCGAATCCGGGTTTGCTCGGGGCTGCGGTGGCATTGCGGGCATCGGATTATTTCTAGTCGGCCGATTTATGCTTTTTTATCGCTATTGGCCACGGCGTAAATATCCGCCGCCTCCAGCACCGCGCCGCGCTCGCCGCGCTTACTCAAGCCAAAGTGCGCTGCGCCAAAGCGAGCGATATTCAGCATCGCAGTAGCGACCGATTCGGTAGTCAAAACGTGTTTTGGAAATAGCGCACGCAGCAGCGGCAATATTGGCGCGGTAACGGTGTAAAGCACCCGATAAGACGTGGTTTTGGAACGCGCGCCGTGCAGTGGCGCGATTATGCCCGGGCGAAACATTAAGGCCACCTTGAAGAGCAGTTGATATCTGCGCAAGGTCGCCGTGTATTTGCTAACTCTGCAAGCGATTCGACGCTTGCCTAAAGTGTTTAAAGTTGCTTCATAGAACTGGAATATTCAACAACCGTATGACGTGATAAAATTTCGCAAGTAACTTATTTAATCTGCGTTTTGGTCTGGCGCGGCAAAGATATTGGTGCTTTGGTAGGATAGCCCCACTAAGAGCGTTATTCATTGTGTAATTTTGGCTGCGCGACTGCGCGTCGACCACGATTCGCCACACTTCGAAAATAAATTTAGGAATTAAGCTCATGTTGAGAGCATTTTTTTGTTTTGCTGCGCTTTTGATTGCAGGCGCCGCAAACGCCGAACTGAATCTTGCCACCGGTACTTGGAAGGCATTTGGTGGTATCGCTCTTGGCTGCGATGGCGCTGTGAACGACTTGCTTAAACTTCCCGACGGGCGTGTGTTGGCATATGGTGAATTTCGCGCCTGTGGGTCGACGCAGTTAAATCGCATCGGAATTTGGAACGGAACAAGTTGGCAAGCCATTTCGGGAACTTCTGGGAGTGTTGGCACAAATGGTACGGTGACGGGGGCTTGGGTCAAAGATGCCAGCGAAATCTATTTGGTGGGGGATTTCACTAGTGCAGGCGGTGTGCCTGTCACTAACCGATTTGCACGTACAAACGGCTTGACATTTACCTCGATGGGCGCCAATCCAGACACTTGGCCGAGGCTTGATTCCGGTAACGATACTATATTTGTATCAACAATCTATCGTAGTCCTAAGCTCTATACCTTTGGCAATTTTGGTGGCTATGTCTATGACGGCACCGCATGGC
>JBBQBR010000538.1:0-1918 GCA_038317875.1 Lysobacterales bacterium | reverse complement strand
GCCTCATATCGGCTTTGTTCGCATGCTTCCATGTTCCTTCTCCAGTGCGCACCCGGCGTTGGATGCGTTGGAAAAGATGCGCGTTTGCCGCGCTATTGTCATGGACGGTGGTGTTCCTGCCGCGTAGCGGCTTGGTTCAACGTTGAATTCAGCCGATACGCGGCCCGAAGACCAATGATAGCGCGATTTGTTTGCTATGAAACGACGGCGTTCGCTAACAGGAGCTTAGCCGGCCCCAGCGAGCTTTTCCCGCATCACCAGTCTGAAGTAAACGCCGGAATGACGCGCACGCCGGAGCCGACAAGATAGCGGCTTTCGATCTCGTGATGATCCAGCCGGACGTTGCCGTGACCGACTACCGCACCGTTCCAGTCGCACCAGTCCTCGGTATGCTCACCATACAAATTAATCGCGATACCGCGCAGCTTCGGCAGCGCGTGCTGGTTCACGAAGGCTTGCAGAGTGGGCCCATCAATTCGGGTGTGCGTTAGATCCAGATCGGTTAAGTTGTTTAAGTTTGCACGCGCCAATTGCTCAAGCGCGCCTGGCCCCAGATCGCCTGAGATCGCTAGCTTTTGCAGGTTTGGCATGGGCGCTGCAAGCACCGCTGCCAGCCACTTTTCGTCAATAAATGCCAGGCGTAAGTCAATTGCGGTTGTGGCGTGCTGCCAAAATGCGTGCCAGTGCGCACCGGGCGGGCCTTTTAATTCGAACGACTGAATATCAATGGCCTGCAAAGGCAAGCTGCTGCTTAACGCCGACAGCAAGTGCAGCGCGCCGAAATGCATACGATGCACACGCAGGCGTTTGAGGCAGCGCAGTTGATTCAGCCAATGCTGCAGGGCTGGCGAGTCATCAAGGTCCGACAAGATTAGCGTCGTCAATTCGCTAATCGGCAAACGCGCCAGTACAGCGGCAGCTAAGGTGGCAGCGTTCGCTAATTGCAGTGTGTGCAAAGGGTTCAAACTGCCCAGTTGCTCCAGTCCGCGCGCCAAAATCGCACTCGATGGCACATACAGATGCCGCAATGCCGTGCAATCCAGGCGCTCAGGGAGTGATTGGAGATCGCTTAGCGTCAGTGAAGCAGGCTTGGCAACCGGTGTTTCGGGCATGGCCGCCAGCAGCGCTTTAGCCGCTGGCAGCGCGATGCTAATGAGCGCCACATCCGGGTGGGTGATTAAGGTGTAGCCGTTGAGTGGGTTGATGAGGGCGATAAATTCCGAGACATCCAAACGCACAAGCGTGGCGCTCAGCTGACGCGTTTCGGTGTCCATGAATTGTTGTGCAACTAGCGCCGGAACGCCCTGGCGAATCAGCGCATAGACGTTTGCGTCGCGCGTACTCGTACGCGCATGGCAAAACGCCAATTCCACGTGATACGTGTCCCGAAAACTAAATACGGTATTGAGCAAAGGGCCAATGCATGCGCTCGTGTGGCGAGTTAAGTACGCCTGCGCCAAAGATGCCACCGCCAGCAGTGGTCTAGCATCCAGCTCGATAATCTCAAAAAGCGCAATGACTGCCGCGCTCTGGGCGATCGCGGAAGTGCGGTTTGTTTCTGGTGTTTTCATCTGACTTCTCTCCGCGCCCTTGGCCCAATCATGTTATTGATCGGGCCAAGTTATCAGTCGCTTCAATGGCTTGAAACCCTTTTATTTGAATCAGCCAAGTCCCTGCGTTGCCCTAAATTTAAGCGACCGCCTTCACCGCGTTCGGCTTTTGCCATTCCACCATCAACTGATCCCAGCGCACTTTTGCGCTGGCGTAATGCGCTTGCTTCGCAACTCCTAAGCGCAAATTACGCCAATGATTCTAGCCCGAAACCTGGCGAAACCTGTGGCGAAACCTGGGACGTGGCGAAACCTGGGACACGCAGAAATTTCAAAGAAAGCCCAGCCACAAATCCAATCACCCAACA
>JBBQBR010000537.1:0-1983 GCA_038317875.1 Lysobacterales bacterium | reverse complement strand
AAGTGGACTTATGTCGACGTGGCTACGCACGAATTTGCGATAGCTGCGCAAAAACAAACCAAGTCCAGAATCGCAGTAATTACTGGCTTGACCCGAATAGAGGTGGAAAAGCTGCAGCGCGAAGGCGCAAAAGCGACGCAGGAAACAACGCAGCTGTTCAATCGCGCCGCACGGGTGTTGAGCGCGTGGGAACACGACCCGAAATATGCGGACAGCAGCGGAAAACCGAAGCGTTTAACGCTAGATCAGGGTGAAACCTGCATCGCCAGCTTAGTCACCAAGTACTCCGGCGGAACCACGATCCGCGCGGTACTGGATGAGCTATTAGAGAAAGGCAATGTGTGTTGGCATGAATCCGAGGGCCGTTATGAGCTGATCGACGCGCATTTTCTGGTTTTCAGCGATAGCGAATCCGAACTTGCGATCTTGGCGCGCTCCACCGCAGACCTGCTCGGAACAATTGAGCGAAACATTCGGCCGCAACAAACCGACCGCCGCCTGCAGGCGTATGTCGATCAGATCGATATGCCAGCGCATCAAATTCCACTGGTTCGTGAATACGTCAAGCGCAAAGGCAATGAATTTCTTGATGAACTCGACCAATTTTTACTGACCCTGGCGGCCGAACCGCCACCGGATTCACCCGATACCACCGCCCCCAGTTCCTGCCCTCGATTAGGTGTGGGCATGTATTACTTTCAAGATGACCCACCCATGAAAATTGCGCAAATGGACACCCGCGGCCGCCGCAGCCAGCGCGATATCACCCATTTGGCGAACAGTACAAATGCCATACCAGGAGCATCAAAATGAAAACCAGAGTTTTTAAGCAACTACTGACCGCAATCGCCGTTGGCGCAATCAGCATTGGTAGCGCACAAGCAGCAACAGCGGGCGCTTTAATAAGCGCCGCCGACGAGCAGCCGATGGCCCGTGTCGGCACTGGCTTTGGCATCAATAGCTTTCGCGGTTTTAACACCAATGCCGCCACCCAATATGTGATCGATGGTGCTGCAATTGCCGGTGAGCCATTGCCATCACAAATGGGCTTAGGCACCCGCGTGAACGCGCTGCTTGATGCCAGCACCAATGCCACGGTAACCGAAGGCAATGCGCTTACCGTATTTATCGACAATGCGTTAATCGGCCCCATTAGCGCGATTACGCCACAATTTAAGGTACTTGGGCAGGCGCTGACCATCACCAGCGATACTGTTTTAGTGGACATTCCAGCCAACAATCTCAGCGCTTTGCAAGTTGGCCAGGTGCTGGAAGTTGCGGGCCAAATTGACGCGAACAACTCCTTTGTTGCGACCCGCATTGCGCTCAAGCAAAGCGTCAATAATTGGCGTTTAACTGGCTATTTAACCGCAGCAAATTCCGGTTCCAGCACAGCCAGCATTGGCAGCCAAGCGATTAGTTTTACCGGCATCGCGCCGAGTGACTGCCCGGCCACCTTGATTCCCGGCCTGTACGTCGAAGTACGCGCCACACCGATCACGCCGTTTGCCGCAAACCAGCTCATCAATACCGTTACCCGCCTGCACTGTGGCGCGCCAACACCGCCTGGAACCCCCGGCGCACCAGCGGCGGTGGATGGTTTGGTGAGTGCTGTAACCGAGCCACCGGCTACCGAGTTCAAAGTAAATAACTTAACGATCAGCTACGCCCCGACGACTTTTTTTAGAAACGGCAATAGCGAAGATATTGACTTAGGCGTGCGTGTAGAAGTCGAGGGCATCTACGTCGATGCGAGCAATATTGCGGCTACCAAAATTCGCTTCATTCGCCCAACCCAGCGCTTCCAAGCGAATTTACTGCCGAGCGACGTCGTACCCAATGTCAGCGTCACGGTATTTGGCAAAGTCATCAAGTTCACGCCACAAACGCGCGACGAAGACGGCATTGCCGCCAATGGATTAAGCGCACTGGCCGCCGTGGAAGTGCGCACTTATTCGGATAGCGCGGGCAATTTATACGCCA
>JBBQBR010000536.1:0-2019 GCA_038317875.1 Lysobacterales bacterium | reverse complement strand
GGTCGGCCGTCTGCAGCCTTCGGCCCGATGTATCAGCGTTTTGATGGGCCCACGCGGGTCGCGCGCTTACCCAGCCCGCCGTATCACTTTATTAGCCGCATCGCCCACGTACACGGGCCAATCGGGGTGATGCAGGCCGGTGCGCGGGTAGTGGCGGAATATGATTTGCCGGAGTCGGTTTGGTACCTGGAGCAAAACGGTTGTAGACGGATGCCATTTGCGGTGCTGTTGGAAGCCGCCTTGCAGCCCTGCGGCTGGCTGTCGAGCTATGTTGGCTCTGCTTTGAGCGTGGAAGCAGAAGTCGGCTTTCGCAATTTAGACGGCGAAGGCGTGGTCACCGCTGAGCTTATCGGTGGATCAGGCACGCTGCGCACCGAAGTCGAGCTATTAGCGGTATCGGCGACGGCCGGGATGATTATCGAAACGTTTTCGGTGCGCTGCACGCTGGCGGAGCGCGAGGTTTATCGCCTAAAGACGGTATTCGGCTTTTTCCCGCCTGCGGCTCTAGCCGCGCAAGCGGGTTTGCCGGTCACCGCAACGCAGCGCGAATTTTTCGCGCGCCCGGCGAATACTCAAATTGATCTGCGGCTAAATCCACTCAAGTTTTTTGCGCACGCAAGCTTGCGCCTAGCGGGTCCCATGCTGCGCATGATTGACCGCATTGAAGGGGTTTGGCCGGGCGGCGGTGCGGCTGGCCTAGGTCAATTGCGCGCCGTTAAAGACGTGGATATCAGTGAGTGGTTTTTTAAAGCGCACTTCTTTCAAGACCCAGTGCAGCCCGGATCGCTTGGGCTAGAAGCGATGCTGCAGGCACTGCAGGCGTGGGCGATTTTGCAAAATTTGGCGCAAGGCATTGCCGAACCGCGTTTTGAGACGATTGCTCTCGATCAAAAGCATGCGTGGAAATATCGCGGACAAGTATTGCCGCAGCATAAGCTGGTACACACCACGCTTGAGATTACCGAACAAGGTGCGGATGCGCGCGGGGTTTACGTGATTGCCAGCGCCAGCCTCTGGGCCGACGGTCAACGCATCTATGAAGCCACCGGCCTGGCACTGCGCATAGTTTCCGGCGATGCTTGACGCACCTTGAGCACTCAAAGAAACAATGTGTTGTTAACCACGCCATTTGTGCGCATCCAGGCGGCGCGCGTTGAGCATATGTTGGCTGATGCGCCCAGCGCGCTAGACACTTGGCTTTCCGAATCAGAGCAAGCGCGTTTACAGCGCCTAAAAGTGCCGAATAGGCGCGATCAGTACTTAAGCGGACATTGGCTGGTGCGCTGCTTGTTGGCCCAGCAATTTGGCAGTAAGCCCGGCGCATGGCCGCTCATTGAACGCAGCAGCTTACCGCCCGCCGTGCTGGGCTCTGAACTGGTGCAGGTCTCCATTAGCCACAGCGGCGACTGGATTGCCGCAGCAATCGCTGATGGCGCAATCGGTATTGATCTAGAACAACGCCGCGAACGCGCGGGCCTATTGCGTTTTCAGCACTTGCTACTGGCGCAAGGCGAGGCCCCGGATAGCCTAGATTTAGATCAACTGTTACAGCGTTGGGTGGCAAAAGAAGCGTGGGTCAAGCGCCACCACGGCAGCGCGCTGCCCGAGCAATTAGTCGAGCTGAACTTATTGCCTGCCAGCGCCGAAACCGCGAGCGTGCAGCTGTGCAGCACGGCGGCGTTTCACTTAGGCATTACGGCGCAGACCACGACGGCGGCTTGGCACATGGATTTTGGGCAAAATGAGGTTTTACAGCGGACTTATTGGCGGGTCTGCCCTTCGACGGCTCCGGGCGAACAGGTCG
Source organism: Lysobacterales bacterium (assembly GCA_038317875.1). Lineage (GTDB taxonomy): Bacteria > Pseudomonadota > Gammaproteobacteria > Xanthomonadales > SZUA-5 > JANNYA01. The sequence goes on along the minus strand of JBBQBR010000536.1, from coordinate 215 downwards.
ATTGACCAATACCATTAAGTTAGTCGAAATCCCTTCAAAACTAATCGGGTCATCAGTAATTTTCGCGCGCCTCAAGCGGCTCCCTACCCATGAACCTCCGCCTAAGTCTATGTTTTTACTGGGATGGCGCACCGACAGGCGTGATGGGAACTAACGTGAAACCCTGCCTTTGCGCAAGCTTATTTAGGCGTTGATTTTCGCTTTCTCGGACTTTT
>JBBQBR010000535.1:0-2020 GCA_038317875.1 Lysobacterales bacterium | reverse complement strand
CACCAACTGATGCCAGCGATTGGATTTTAGGCGCGCTCAAAGGCCCAGTCGTTATCTTGCAGCACGGCGAGCTGCTGGGTGTGATTGATACCTGGGTCAGCGGCTTAGTCGAAGAAGATTTCGTCATATTGCTGCCCGCCTTGCGTCGCGCATTCTCTGAATTTGATGGTAATGAGCGCCGCGTGATCGCGCAGAAAGTAGCGAGCGGGCAGGGCACATCAAGCGCAAAAGCCATCGCTGCGGCTAGCCCATTCGATGCGGCGCGGGTAGAGCTAGTATTGCCGACGATTTTGGAGTTGATCCTATGAGCAGCAACCGGCGCTGGCGCTTAATTCTAGGGGAACCCGCAAAAGATGCCTGCGCCGCAGAGTTGTCCGTACTTGATCGCGGTATGGACAAAGCGCTTGCTGAGCTGTACGAAGAAGGTAATCGGCGCGCCGGTTTGGGCGCAAGCAAGGTCAACATCGCGCGTTGGCTGGGCGATATTCGCAGCTACTTTCCGACACCAGTGATTCAACTCCTGCAAAAAGACGCCATTGAACGCCGCGATCTGAAACAGATTTTGCTGGAGCCAGAAACCCTGGCAACGATTGAAGTCGACGTGCATTTGGTCGCTACCTTGCTGAGCCTTTCGAGTTTGATTCCGGAAAAAACCAAAGCCACCGCGCGCATTGTGGTGAAAAAATTAGTCGAGCAAATCGAGCGCCGCCTGCGGGAAAAGCTCAAACAAGCGGTCAGCGGCGCGCTGGATCGCTCGAATCGCACGCGTCGGCCGCGTTTTCAAGATATCGACTGGCCGCGCACGATCCGGCGCAATTTAAAGAACTGGCAGCCAGAGGTGGTATCCGGCGACACCAAAGGCGTGCTGTTGGTCTCCGAAGTGACCGGAATTCCGCGCAAAACTCGCAGCCTAAAAGACATTATTTTGTGCGTCGATCAATCCGGCTCGATGATGACGAGCGTGGTCTATGCCAGTATTTTTGCGGCAACGCTGGCCTCAATTCGTGCGGTCTCGACCAGCCTCGTACTTTTTGATACCGCGATTGTGGATTTGACGCCGCTGCTGGCCGATCCGGTGGACGTCTTATTTGGCACGCAACTGGGTGGCGGCACTGATATTGCAATGGCGCTGCAGTATTGCGCCAGCTTGATCAAGCGCCCCGAGCAAACCACCTTTGTGTTGATTAGCGACTTGTTTGAAGGCGGCGATCAGGCCCGCATGCGCGCCATTGCCGCAGAGATGGTCAGCATCGGCGTAAATGTGATTGCGTTACTGGCGCTCAACGATGAAGGTGCGCCTGCATTTGATGCAAGCAATGCGAACTATTTCGCCAGTTTGGGCTGCGCCACGTTTGCCTGCACGCCGGATCAGTTTCCCGACGTGATTGGTATCGCGCTAGCGCGCGGCGATGTGCATCAATGGGCGGCGAAGGCGGGGATTGCGGTGCGGCGGGGGTAATTGCTGTTCTAAATGCACAATCTAATTAGAAAAAATTATGCGTATTCCTACCCAAACCGGGTCACTAACCGAAAAAATTATTTCGGATAACGCCAAAGGCTTGGTGCCTAAATGGTCACACTCAATTGGATTAAACAGCGGCTCAATGTTTTAGTCATTGGGCCTACCGGCGCTAGTTTTGATATGGAGTTTCGATTGTTTAGTGCGGTGGCGCTTGGGCGCGAACTGAACTTGACGCAAAACTGTGCCCCGAAGCCCGCGATATCGAAAGCCTAGATCAAGCGCTGCATCTGCAATCACTTTTTGTTTAGCACTTTGTCCAAAATAGGCCCTAACATTTTCAATTCGTAGCCTTCGGAATACCGGAATTTGTCCTCCGGCCCGCGATCAAAATTCTGCAACAGCTTTGTAAGCTTTGCTTCTGCTGCCGCTCTTTCAGATTCTTTGGCATCCCGGACAGTAAGCACCAGCTCCGCGGCAATGGCGCGCATGCGGGCCTGATCGCCGCCTTCAAACAAGTCGCTAATCAACACAAAGGTGGTTTGCTCGGGGCGCTTGATC
>JBBQBR010000534.1:0-2062 GCA_038317875.1 Lysobacterales bacterium | reverse complement strand
GAAGGATGGGCTTACTGTCAGGATCCGGAGTTTGCGGTAAGTATCCAGGAGACAGCAGCCAGTAGGGTGTTCAACAAAGCTTGGTTTACGAGCCCAGCAGTGCTAATTTGTGACGAAAGCTGGGATTACATAGCCGCGGATGCAAGCACCAATGCAAGGGAATTGGCTAGCCTCGCGCTCAATTTGATCGACGAGGAAAACGAGCAGATTCGGGTACGTGCGACGCTGGCAGATTTCTTTTCCAACGTCGGTAACGGGGCATTACGGCCACTTACGTCGCAAGAACGTAAGGCGTTTTGTGAGGCGCTTGCGCCATACGTGCCCAGAGAATTGCGCGCAGCCCTTGAGCAACCGCAAATACGGCGTTAGCGTAGCGAACGCGCATAGCGGGTAATTTTGCGAAGTGAAACGAATTTTCTTCAAAGGCAACCGGTTTCGAAGCCGCCCTTGCATCGACTATTTGAATAGACACGCGACTCTGATGCGTTGGGCGTAGACTTGACGATTCAGTCTGTCTATCAGGCCTATTCAAACTCCATGTCCATGCTAAATCCCGACTCCGCAGCACTCAACACCACCCTAACCGACATGCGTGCAGCTTGGCTGACTAACACGCCCAGCTACACGCAGCGCATGGCTGATTTGGCCAAGCTGTCGCTTGAGGTCGTGGCGCAAAAAGAAGCGCTGGTTGCGGCGGTGAGTGCCGATTTCGGGCGGCGTTCGCGCCATGAGACTTTGCTCGCCGATATCATGATGGTGTTGGAAGATATTAAAGATACGCGCAAACGCTTGGCGCGCTGGATGCGGCCGAAGCGCGTTGCGGTGGACTTTAAGGCGTGGCCAGCAAGCGCACAAATTTTGTATAAGCCGCTGGGCGTGGTCGGCATACTTTCGCCCTGGAACTACCCGATTCAACTGAGCTTGAGCCCGCTGGTGGCGGCAATTGCTGCGGGCAATCATGTGATGCTCAAGCCTTCAGAGCACACGCCCAAAACGTCCGAGTTGCTCGCGGCATTGCTGGCAAAGGTATTTCCGCCGGAGCGTGTTTGCGTCGTGCAGGGCGAGGCAGAAGTCGCGCAAAGATTCTCTGAGCTCGCCTTTGATCACTTGCTTTATACGGGCTCGACGGCGGTGGGTAAGTTAGTGATGGCGGCTGCCGCTAAAAATTTAACGCCGGTCACGTTAGAACTGGGTGGCAAATCACCGTGCCTAATCGCGCCGGATTTTCCAGTGGCGCAAGCGGCCGAGCGCGTGGCGCAAATGAAGCATCTCAACGCCGGGCAAACCTGTATTGCGCCGGATTATGTGCTGGTTGCAAAGCATCACGTAGAAGAATTTAAGAACGCCTATCGCCGCGTGATTGAAGCGGCGTATCCAAATATCGCAAGCAATCCCGACTACACCAGCATCGTCACCGACCGCCAATTTCAGCGCTTAAATCAATATTTGACCGAAGCCGAAAGCATGGGCGCGACTGTTGAACGCATTTGCCCAGGCGATGCGCCCGCGCCCGAGGCGCGCATTTTGCCGCCCACACTGGTGTTTGAAACCACGTCTGATATGAAACTGATGCAGGAAGAAATTTTCGGGCCAATTTTACCGGTGCTGAGCTATGAAAAAATCGAAGATGCGCTCGCGATCATTCACAGCCATCCGCGGCCACTGGCGTTCTATCATTTTGATCATCAAAGCCAGCGCACCGAATACGTGTTGAGCAAAATCACCGCTGGTGGCGTTACCGTAAACGATTGCGCGATGCACTTTACCCAACACGATTTGCCTTTTGGTGGCGTAGGCGCAAGCGGCATGGGGCACTACCACGGGCACGCCGGGTTTTTGACCTTCACCAAGCAAATGCCGGTGTTTAGGCAAGCCCGTTGGTCGGGGTTTTGGCTGTTAAAACCGCCGTATAAAAAGCTCGCGGATCGTGCGGTCGCGTTTTTGACGCGGGGTTGAGGGATTGTAATGTGTTGATTTCGTCAGTTTCAGATGGGAAGGATGTATGGGCGGAGAATGCGCGGCGGGTGTCGACGGCGCGGCAGATTTTGTTTATGGATCCGCG
>JBBQBR010000533.1:0-2088 GCA_038317875.1 Lysobacterales bacterium | reverse complement strand
CGGAAGTTGCCGAAGCGGCGCATCGGGCTTTGTTGGATCAACGGCTAATGCAGGTGACGTATCTGCCAATGGCGGCGCGTGCGGCGAAAAGCTATGAGCTGAGTGTGCTGGGCATGGTGGTGCGTGGGGTCGTGACGTATTTGGTGGTGCGCATCGCTGATTATGCGGATGTGCGCATATTGGCGCTGCATCGCATCCAAAGCGCACAGGTACTCGATGTGCCATCACGCGAACCGGAGCGCTTTAATTTTGCGGCGTATGTGGCGGCCGAGCTGCCTTGGCGTGTCGGCGAACCGGCTTGGTTTAGCTTTGAAGTGCGCGCGGAATTGGCGCGGATTTTGAGCGAGACGCCCATCAGCACAAACCAGAAAATTGGCCCACCAAAGCGCGGGTGGTGCGCGGTGCGCGCCTGGCTGGCTGATACCTATGAACTGGAGCGCTGGCTGCTGTCGCAGGGGACACTGTTGCGCAAGGTGCAAAAATCGTCGCTATAGCTGGCGACCTAATTAGTCGTTCTAGGCGGTTAGACTAAGGTTTCTGAGCGCTATTGCGTCGAGTCTAGGGAATAGTTATGAGCTACATGAATCCGTTCGCAATGCAGCCTAGACGTATTTTTTACCACTTTGGCTTAACCGAAATCGTTGTGACGCCTTTCTTGAATCACGATCTGTGTTTGCCGCCTGTTGACGAAAAGGCTGAAAAAACTAATGCGTTGGCAGTGGTCGCTGACGATTTTGCGCCATTGCACGTCTGCGTCATTCGGTTTGACAAATGGGAGCGAGAAGACTCTTGGCTGGCAAGCTTTCCAGCGGCGGTGAGCGGCGTCGTGATTGGCACGACCGAGGACTATGCCGGGGACAATCCTGAGATCGCCCGATTGATGCTGGGCGCGCTCAAAAACATTGAGCTTGTAGAAGGGAGTTACCTGGTGCCCATCGATTTGTATGTGGTGTTCGCGCATCCAGATATGACGCTGTGCCGACACTTCACACAAGCAGCCCTTGGCAAACCTGTAATCGTTATTGAAGCGCCGCAAACCCAAACGGCGCTAACGGTTGCCGGACAGGTGCGGCTTAGCAGTCACGAGGTCAAACCTAGCGCTCAACATCCGAAACAAATGGGTATAGACGCTCAGTGGCTGGCGCTGGCAGGCTTGCTGGGCCCGCTTTATTTTGATGGCCTCGTTGGCATTGATTATAGGGATTTCAAATTCGCGCTGGGGTTAAACGATGTAGACGCTGTGCGCGCGGGCGGTTTTGTGCAGCTGCAAAATTCATGCTTCGATGCGCTTGCAAGTGAATTTGATGCGCTGCTGGCGAGCGTTTCAATTAAAAAATCACACAGCGCCAGCGCCGAACAGCTTGGCGATCAATCGGTGGCTGAAATCGAAACGAATCAAGTTGCAGCGCCAGCGTCAAGGATCAAAGTGTGGTTTCATTTTTGCCCCAGCCGGGGCGGCACTTCGCAAGTAAACTATGAGGCGCTATGCGCTATCGCTGAAAAATACTCTGGCAATCGGATCGGAGGCATCAAAGCGCAAAGCACGCTCGAAACTGCGCACCAGTTAAATTTGGTTTGGACATGCGCCGCTGACATTAACGCCTAACAGGACACATTGATGCCTATTCAACTTGCGTATTGCATGCATCGGGGCGATACGCCCCGCCAGCAGGATGCTTTGCTGGTCGATAGAACGGTCTATCAATCGACTGATTTGACGCCCCAAGAGGCGTGTTTGGGCATGGATGTCATGGTGGCAATCGCCGATGGCGTGGCGACCAGCCCACAGGCGCAATTAGCGAGCAAGCTGGTACTAAAGACTTTAGCCGCAGCGCTTGTGCAACGGCCCGAGGATTGCGTCGAGGGGCTGCTGAGTGCGCGGCATATCCGCTGGACTCAAGCGCGCTTGAGCGCCGTATTGTCAGTGAACCGCGCGACTAGGGGCGCGTCAAGCACCGTCGTGGCGGTGCACCTCAAAGACGGCCACGCAGTCGTGTTGAATGTCGGCGATAGTCGAGCTTACCTGCGCAGCCCGACCGGCAGCGTGCGGCAACTGAGTCAAGACCATACCGAGCTGCAGCGTTTGCG
>JBBQBR010000532.1:0-2104 GCA_038317875.1 Lysobacterales bacterium | reverse complement strand
AGCCAATAGGAATAGCCCCGCCACGTCAACATGCAGGGTTGCCATCGCGCTGATGTAGGCACCCATGCTGGATCCGGCTAATACTCGACTGGCAGCACCACGGTTAATTAGCGGCATCAATTTTTCGATGCGCTCCGCTGCACCCGCCTGCGTACCATAATCCGGCCGCTGACAGTGGTAGCCACGCAAACGGGCGATCTCGTCTAAACGCGTAATTTTCGCAGCATTTGGACCCGACTCGCGGCCATGCGACAAGATGAGTTGCTTCACTTATTTTTCCTCAAAATCATATGCCCTCAAAGTGGCTTGTCTTCAAAGTGGCGCAATCGGCAACAGCGTCAACATGATTTGCTGCAGGCCCAGCGCAACCAGCTGATACGCCACCGTCAGTGTCAGCATCAACACACCCACGGACAAATCCAGCGGCCCTATCGGTGGAATCAGGCGACGAAACGGTGCCACCATCGGCTTCACAATTGCGTTTACCACCTGCATGATTTCGTTGTGTGGACTCGCTTGAACGAAGCTTGCGATCACAAACACCACCAGCAGCAAAAATAGCAGCCAATACAGCGATTGCCATACCAAAAACGTGCCCAGCACCAAAGAAAGCAGACCAAAATTCAAGCTCAGCGCGGTGGCCCAAATAACCCCAACAAAAAAAACCAGCGCGGCAACGGCAATATTAAAATTGCCATAGCGCGGGATAACTTTCTCAAACGGCCGCAGTACCGGGCCCAAAAGCATGTACAAAGACTGCACAAAGGAATTTTTGAACGGTGCCCGCACCAACTGCAGCAGCAGACGCGTCAGTAGCAGCCAAACCACGGTGCCGAAAAGAAAATTGATTACCAATGAGTAAATACTGTACATATTTTTCCTGTGACTCCAGTTAGCGTAGCAATCCGCCAACGCTGGATAAATTGCGAAGCAAAAAACGAATGCTTAGCCAAATTGTGCGGACAGCGTCTTGCCGCGCGCCGTTGCCGCTGCAATCGCCTCATTGACGTGGCTGCGAAAGCCAGTTTGCTCAAATACCGCCAACGCCGCCGCCGTGGTGCCACCGGGGCTGGTCACGCGTTCCCTAAGAATGCTGGCGGCCTCATCACTTTCAAGCGCCATCTTTGCCGCGCCATATGCGGTATTCAGCACCAGCGCACGCGCTACCTCTGGACTCAGCCCTTGTGCAATGGCGGCAGCCTGCATCGCTTCAATCATTAAAAAGAAATACGCCGGGCCCGAGCCCGAGGTCGCGGTCACCGCATCCATTAACGCCTCTGCTTCGACCCAAACGCTGGCACCCGCCGCGTTGAGCAAATCTTGTGCGCTGGTGCGATGTTCGGCATTGACGTCAGTTTCTGCAAACAGCGCGGTCATTCCCGCGCCAATCAGTGCCGGTGTGTTCGGCATACAGCGCACCAGCTTTGCCTTTGGCCCTAACCATTGGCGCAAGCTCGCCAAGGATATTCCGGCCGCAATCGAGATCACTAAGGGTTCGGATGCGTCCACTTGCGCGCGCAGGCCTTCACAGACTTCGCGCATCATTTGCGGCTTTACAGCTAACAGCCAAACAGCTTTTCCAGCCACCGCTGACGCACAATCGCTATACACAGCGATGCCAAAATCCCGCACCAAGGCTTCCGCAGTGGCGGCAAAAGGCTCGGAAACCGCAATGCTTGTCGCCACTTGCCCACGCTTTAGCAAGCCGCCAATGAGCGAACGCGCCATATTGCCGCCGCCAATAAATGCAATCGTTGAGTTCATGGTTCACCCGCAAAATTTACAGCGTGCGAGTGTGCCACGCGGGCTGCTGATCGCGCTGGGTTTGGCTGAACGGGTTTGGCGTAAAGCCGTGCGATTTTGAGGTGTAACTGAGCTCAACGCCGCTCTCAGCTGTCGACAGCCGCTCGCGAGGCAGGCTGACCGCTGGTCATAAATTGGTCGTAGTGCTAGGGCTCACTGCTTAGTCTGGGATCTCCAAACACAACGGAGTAAAGCAGTGAACACGAATTTTTTAAAATATTTAACCCAGTCATAGTGTCGATTGCACTTTTGATTCCCTGGCAAGCGCAAGCGTCAAAGCCCGCACTGGCTGCCAAAATGG
>JBBQBR010000531.1:0-2164 GCA_038317875.1 Lysobacterales bacterium | reverse complement strand
CGGCGCGTTTCTGGCGGGGTCGTTGGCAGCGCAGGCGGGGGCAACGAAAACGCTTGAGCCCCTAGTCATGCCGGTGCGTGATGTATTTGTTGCGGTGTTTTTCGTTGCCGTGGGTATGTCCATTGAGCCAAGTATTATCGCGCAGCATCCTTTAGAGCTGGTCGTTTTAACCGTGGTTGTCATTGTGGGTAAGTTTATAGGCGTTGCCGGCGGTGCGTTTGCCACGGGCGCAGGGCTACGCACCAGTTTGCAGGCTGGGCTTACAATGGGGCAAATAGGGGAGTTTTCGTTCATTATCGCGGTGGTCGCAAAAGACCTACCTGGCGGTAGCACGCTATTCGCGCTTGCCGTGGGTATTTCATCGGTAACCGCGCTGTGTACGCCAACTTTAGTGCGTCATGGCCCGGACTTGGCGCAATGGATTGAACGCAAATTGCCGCATTCAGTGCAAACGTTTGCCAGCCTTTATGCCAGCTGGATTGACGCGACAAGCCGTGCTGCGCCGACGTTACGCTCAAAGATTCGCGCTTTGCTGAGTAAATTATTAGTTGATGTATTTTTGATGGCCGGGGTGCTGATCGCAGCGGCTATTTTTGACGAGCGTTTGATTCAATTGATCAATGCACGCACACCACTTGCGAGCACTGGCGCGAAAATTGCACTCGCTGCCTTGTTGCTTGCGGTGCTCCTGCCCTTGCTTTGGGGTGCAGCCAATATCATTGCCAGCCTGAGTCGCACCATATCCGCTGCTGCGTTTGCTGAGAACATGGAAGGTGACGTTGATTTTGCGGCAGCACCGAGGCGTGCTTATCGTTTAGCCCTGAGCTTTATTTTTTCTGCAGCCTGCGGCTTGATCTTGCTGGTAGCAACCCAAGCGTTTTTGCCACCTGGCGGCGGTACCGTGCTGTTTTTGCTGTTGCTGGTGCTTTTGGGCATTGCCCTGGTTCGTGGCGCAAACAATTTGCAGGGCCACGTGCGCGCAGGTGCAGCGGCACTTTTTGAGCTGCTGGCCGGACGCGCTAGTGCTTATGCGCTGCAGCATTCAGGCGGCTCAGATGAGCTCGATGACGCCCAAGCGCTACTTCCAGGTTTAGGGGAGCTGCATGCAGTGACGCTGGAATTACAGACGCCAGCGGTTGGGAAAACCCTGTCCGAGCTCAACCTGCGTGGCCTAACCGGGGCGGCGGTGATCTTAATCCGACGCGGTGAGCAGGCAATTACTGCACCGGGTGGGCAGGAAACTTTGGCGGCAGGGGATCAAATCGTGCTATCAGGCTCGCTGCATGCAGTACGCTTAGCGACGGCAAAACTTTTGGGCAAGCGCACTAAAAGGAAGCCTAAGTCAGTTGAAAATGATGCCGAAAATACGCTCTAGGCTTTGCACGCATGAGCTAGAGCACGCTTTTTGGTGATTGAGCTGCCATTTAGGACGGAAATACCCGCTGAACTGGGCTAGCATCTGCCCCCCGCCTTTTGGGAGTACATTGGCTTTCACCTCGGCGATGTGCAACTTCAAGCATGTAATGCGATTTTTTGACTATGTTTGGTTTTCTACGCCGTCGCCACCCCGCAGAGTCAGAATTCCGCGCCTTGATTGAGCGCTACGCTGGGTTAATGCGCGCAACGTTGCGGCAAATTGATCACCGCATGCCCGAGGCGGATTTAGAAGAGTTAGAACAAGATATTCGCTTGAAACTTTGGCAGTCATTGGTAGCAGAAGGCAATTTTGACAAACCTGCGGCGTTTATTCGCAAAGTGATTGTCAGCGTGTCGATTGACGCCGCGCGCAAAAGGCTGGTGCGCGGCAGCGGGCATGAGCATCTAAACATCAATGAGTTGGAAATCGCTGATTTTACCAGCGCCGAACAGCTCGAGTTTCGCGGTGAACTATCTGCCTTAGCGAAACGCTTGAGCGCCGAGGCACCAGAGGCGGCGCAAGGGCTTAGCCTGTACCTGCAGGGATTTACGACGGAAGAAATCGGCACTTTGATGGGCTGGACCGAAGCCAAAGCGCGAAATATTGTGTATCGATACTTAGACGACGTGCGTGCGCGGTTGGGCGCGGAGCGGGAAAAATAGTCGCTTAAACCTAAAAACCTCAGTTGACCGCGCTTTGGCATTCGGATAGACATAGTGCGCATAAGTTTTCGGACTTTTTCGAACG
>JBBQBR010000530.1:0-2166 GCA_038317875.1 Lysobacterales bacterium | reverse complement strand
TCTAGATAGATCAGATCAAACGCACCTTTGGCATTTGGCTGGCCAGCCGCCCAGTCCAACCAAGCTAGGGCATCCGCCTGTTCGATGACGTGATCGTCCAAATCAAGCTTATTCAGCTCGAAATTCTGCGCCGCCCAGTGCGTGTAGGTGGGCGACAAGTCAATCGAAAGCGAGCTGGCTGCCCCACCCAAGGCCGCGTACACAGTTGCGCTGGCGGTGTAGCAAAACAAATTCAAAAAGCGCTTACCGCTGCAGGATTTGGCAATGCGCTGGCGTAACGAGCGGGAATCCAAAAACAGGCCGGAGTCTAAATAATCATCTAAATTGACCCAAAATTTCTGCGCACCTTCGCTAACTTCAAAATATTCACCGGTCGCTTGTCGTGCACGGCGATATTTACCGCCACCTTTTTCGCGGCGTCGAGTCTTTAGATAGACAAATTCCCGCCCTAGGCCAAACGCCGCTTGCGCACCGGCGACCAATTCGCGCAGGCGCCCGGCGGCAACGTCTTCCGGAATATCCATCGGCGCCAAATATTCTTGTATGTGCAGCCTGCCCTCGTAAACATCAATCGCCGCCGAGTATTCCGGCAAATCCGCGTCATAAGCGCGAAAACAGCTTAAGCGGTGATCCGTCAAATAGTTTTTTAAACGCCGCAAATTTTTCTCAATGCGGTTCGCCACCATCTGCGCGCCCGGGCTCAGCGGCGGGCCGGATTTTGCTTGCGTGGGCTTAGCCTGATTCAGCAGCGGCGAGGATGACGTTAACGGTTCAGGCGATTCCGTTTCACCGCGCGCCTGCTTGCTGCGCGCAGACTCATCGTTTTGAGTTTCCCGTGCGTTAAATTCGCTCAAGGCAAGTGCTGCCTTGGCAGCACGATCCAACATAACAAGCGCTAAATCCTTTGGCAGATCAAGATTTTCGAGCGCCGACGACACAGGCTGAGCGACTGCAGACTTCGGCTGAGCTGATTTGGACTCAACGGACTTTGACTCAGCAATCACTTTCGTTGCCGTGGCGCTGGCTTTGGCATCCGATGAAGAAGCCTCTGGCAACACGCGCTGGCCGCGACTGGTATCAAAAAGCGCCAAAGTGCAGTCCAGTGCGCCATTTTTTACGGCGTAACGTTTGATTATCGGCAAATTGACGGCGGTTAACAGCTCGGTATCGCTACTAATCAAGGCCGCACCAAAACCCGCGAATTCGCTCGCCAGCATCGCCCCAACGGCGCGATAAACCGGCACCAGCGCACGCGCATTGCCCATGCGTTCACCATACGGCGGATTACCCAAAACTAGGCCAGCGCTGACGTTGGGCGGGCACTTTAAGGATCGGGCATCAGCAACGCTTAGGCGCACAAAGCCAGAAAAACCAGCCGCTTGCAAATTGCGTTTAGCAATCGCGATTAACGTCGCGTCATCATCGAAACCATAAAAACGTGCCGCGACATTCAAGGCCTTTAAACCTTCAGCTGCCGCCGCTTTTGCCGATGCAAGCTCAATTTCTTCTGCTTCGCGCGTGTAGCTAGGGTGTGCGTAATAGCCAAAATTGCCGTCTTCAGCGCGCTTAAGGCCGGGTGCAACATTGGCCGCCATCGCTACGGCTTCCAACAATATGGTGCCAGCACCGCACATCGGGTCAATAAAGCATTCGCCGCGTGCCGCACGTTCGGGCCATTTGGCGCGCAGCAATAGTGCTGCCGCCAAATTCTCCTTGATCGGTGCTTCGCCCTGGCCGGTGCGCCAGCCGCGTTCGTGCAGCGCATGGCCACATAAGTCCCACATAATCGCCGCTTCGTGCGGGTGCAAATACAAACGCAGGCGCACGGCTGGGTTTTCCGAGTCCACATTTGGGCGCTCGACACCATGATCACGATGCTGATCAATAATCGCGTCTTTCACCCGCAGGGCGGCAAAACCGGTATGCGCAATCCCCGGCGCACTGCCACTGACGTCGACGATAAAGCTGTGTTTCGGCCCCAGCCATTCTTGCCAAGGCAGCATTTTCGCGGCTTCATACAGCGCATCGGTATCGGGCGCGGAAAAACGCGTCAACACCACCAAAATGCGGGAAGCCAAGCGCGAATGCAGGCAGGCACGCATCGCAAATTGGAAATCACCGCTGAATTTCACGCCCGCTAGCGCTTCGCGCGCATCTGGCGCGCCA
>JBBQBR010000529.1:0-2186 GCA_038317875.1 Lysobacterales bacterium | reverse complement strand
AATGAAGGGCGCTACCACTGAGTTAACTTTTTGCCCGTCAACATAAACATCAATGGCGCCAGAAGCCGCTTGAAAGCCAGCGATATCTTGTTCAATCGCTTCGCATTTTCCGGCCGGGCTGGTCGCGTTCGGGACGCAACTTTGCGCGTGCAGTTGCGTGCTAATCAACACCAGAAATAGCATCATTGTGGTCAGGGATTTCAACACGGCACAACTCCAGGATAAAGTTGAGCGAGCTTGATGCCAGCGCCACCGCGTGTATTACATAAAAACTCCGCAACATTGCGGGATTGATCGAGCAATCGCTCTACGGAGCTCTAACCAGCGGTTGCTTGCGGCGCCAAGCTGACGCGAACCACGACCTGCGCTTCACCATGGCTCAGCTGCAGCGGCCATTCAAACGCCAGAATCACGCTATTTTGCAACGCCTGGACGGCATTTTTATCGACGTCAAATAGCAGCGCAAGGCCGAGATCGGCAGTTTGCCAAAGGGCTTTAATCCCGCTCAAATGTTTGCGCAATCGCTCAGCGCTGGCGCGCAATAGCTCGGCCGGTGCCACCTCGGTTTGCGCTTGAATCGCAACGTTAACCACTACGGCTAAACGATCTTTGGCCTGCGCCCAATAGCGTTCTAAACGCAAACGTTGCGCCGCTAATTCAGTCGAATCAATCGCGTCGCTGCCGTTTGATAAAATCCCTCGCACGATAAAGGTTTCAAAGCCGACGAATTCTTTTGCAATGGCCCGGTCACGCTGCGCGATTAAGGTGAGTTTTTCACCTAAGCCATTACTAAATTTGAATTGGTGTGCGCTGGCATTGCTGGCATCAAGCCCAGCAGTTGCCTCCGAATCAATCGCCACTAGATTGACCGCGCACGCACTCAGCGGTTTATTCAATACTTCCTTAGGCAAGCGCCCAGCTAAGCGGCAAAATGCCTCATTGGCGACCCTTACAAAGCCGTCTGCATCCAGCACCCAAACCGGTTCCGGCAACTGATCAATTAGCCAGTGCATTAGGGTGCTTGCGCGTTTGGTTAACACAACGTGGTAAATGCCCAGGCGCAGCGTCCACGCGCCGCTCAAAGCCAGCATCAGTACCGGCAGCACGAATGGCACCCAAACGCCAAATAGAAACCCCAAATAACAACTGACGACCAACAGCACCAACGCAATGGCAAGGTGCAGAAAAATCTGCCGAAATGCCGTTAACGCGTGCAGGCTGATCGCAAAAATAATAGACCACACAAACATCCAGACATATTCGACCCAGTCTGACCAATCAAGCATTGGCCGCCAGCCGTATTTGCTTAGGCCAATTAACTGATCAGCGTTGAATGCATTAAGCGTGGACGGTTGGATATTCTCATCGATATCAAAAAAATGGCGTCCAAAACCCGTTTTGATCTTGGTCAAGTGCAGGTTGGCATTGTCACCGATAACGACCAACTTGCCTTTTAACTGCGCTGGATCGAACTTGCCATCCAGTATGTCAAACCAACCCAGCTCCAGAAAGCCGCCCGCGTGTGAATACGGGATGTAATGTGTGCTCGCATCAGCCACTGCCGCACCAAAGTCAGCGTAGCTTTCCGACGGTGTCGCATAGCGCGTGCCGCCCACACTTAAAACGCCATTTTCGTCGGAGTTAATCGGCGTCGCGTTGGTTTGTGCTAAGTAATACTGCGCAGCTAGAAAAGGCATCGTGTTAACCCACCGAGACTCGTCTTCACTGTTAATTCCGATCAATACATTGCGATGGCGCTCGTCGATATCCATCACTTTGAACACGAAACCGATGCGCCTGGGATCTCCCGCAGATTGATAAAACGCCCGCGCTGCTGCTGTCCATTCGCTGTGCGCCTTAATTTGGGCGACAAAGACGTTTGGGTATTTTCCTATGCTTGCTAGCAACTGCTCACGCCCTGGCGGCACCGGCACATCACGCTGATTCGAAATCATCACTGCCGCCGGGCCTTGTGCTTGCACGGCGTCCAGCACCTGCGCGATCAATGCGTCACTTGCAGGATGCGAACCGGCGCGCCCCAGCTCATTGTCACGCAATCCCACCACAATTACGTACGGGCTGGGTCCAGGCGTGCGCTGCGTTTTTTCAAACACGTCGTAAGTCATGAGCGTCAGTGGTTCTAAATAACTATTCGCGCGTAAATAGATCAGCAGCGCGAAAGTGAC
>JBBQBR010000528.1:0-2188 GCA_038317875.1 Lysobacterales bacterium | reverse complement strand
TTGTCAATTCAATAGTGCTTAGATCGACGCACGGCGGGCGGTCTGGTTGGGAAAGGTTTAGGTTCGCGAGAGCTGTTTAGTTTTAGCTCAAGCCTGCCAAGGATTTAGCAGCGGCACGCCACAGTGCTCAAAATCGGCGACATTGCGGGTGCATACCGAGAATCCCCGGCTCGCGGCGATGGCAGCGCTCATTAGATCCGCAGTGCCAGATGCTCGGCCAGCGGATTTTCGTAAGCTGCCAAGGCGCCCATAGTGTGGCACCGCTAATTCGTCAAAACTCAAAATTCGGTTGCCAAAACTTCTGGTCAATAGACTGGCTAGATGTTTTGAAAGAAGCGCGCGCCTTTGGCCTAACGGCAGCAACTCAAGGCCGAGTTGCAACTCGGCTAGAGTCACGGTCGTAACTGCAAGTTGGGTTAGGCGTTGCGCGCGCATCCAACTTAAGACATTGGCGTTTGGCAGTGCGCGCGTGAGTTCGGAAACGACATTGGTGTCGACAATGATCAAAGCTCGAAGACCGCGCCAATTGTCGGTACGCGCGTGATTTCTGGCAAGTCGAAACCATGCTCAACGCCAAAGAGGCTAAGCGCAATATCGGCCATATTTTCTTCAACGGCCGCTGGCACCAAAGCAGCCCGCAAGATACTCCGCGCCTCAGCTTCCATCGAGCGGTGATTACCTGCAGCGCGCATGGCTAAGCGCTGTTTCATGTCGTCATCAATTTTTCTGATGGTCATCGCATTCATAGCATTCTCCGGCAGGTCGTGGCGAATGCTATCAAAATATCGTTGGTTCTGCCATCAGTTTTGCCTTTACCCCGCCCGCAATGCCGTTGGAATATTCGTGCGCGCCGCACTGAGCGCCGGTAATAAGCCGCCAAGAAAGCCTATGCACAGCGATAAAATTAGGCCAATCGCAACCAACTGTGGGCTAACGGCGAAGCTAAACGCGACTTGCGTAAAGCCAGCGCCCAAGGTGCTAATCGTGTAGCCATTGAACAAAGCGTAGGCGATCACGGCACCGAGCAGGCCGCCCAATAGTGCCAGCAACATGCTTTCTGCCAGCACCGACACCATCACCGGTAAGCCGCCAAACCCAATTGCGCGGAGCGTTGCGATTTCTTTTGTGCGGGTGCTGACGGCGGAATACATGGTGTTAAGCGCGGAAAATAGCGCGCCAAAGCCCATGATGACTGAGACAAGTGCCGTCAGAAATTTAATGCCGCGCGTGGATTGCTCGGTTTGTGCAGAGTAATACGAGCGCTCCCGTTCCAAGTCAACTTTCATGCGGGGATCCGCCGCAAGTGCTGCTTTCATCGTATCGAAAGCGGACTCTGATTGCAGTTGCGCGATTAGTGCTGAGTACGAATTTGGCCGACCGAAGCTGGTTTGTGCGGTATCGACGTCCACCCACAGCTCACTTTCATGGGCATCACCGGATTCGAAGACGCCGACTATTTTCCAATCTGCACCGCGAAACCGTACAACTGCGCCAAGATCCAAGCCGGCAAACTGGGATTGCGCTTTCTTGCCGACGATCACCTCACGTAAGCCAGGCTTAAAGCGTTGCCCTGCAACGATGCGCACTTCTGGGCGCAGCACAAAAGCACTTTGTTCGACGCCCCTTAAGCTGACATTGACACCACCTTTGCTTTGGCCTTTAGGCACCAGCTCGGTAATAATCAAAAGCTCGGCCGAGGCAATCGCGTTGCCGTCTGCATCTTTCGCAATTCCCGGTGCTTGCTTGGCAATATCGATGTCGGCACGCGCCAGGACGCTATTTAATTCGGCTTGCGAGCTAGCACGCAACATGACCACGCGGTCTTGTTTGCCAGTGGCCAGCAAAGTCAGTGACAGGCCATTGCTCATCGCCATTAACGACGTCAGCACGGCGACGACGCCCGCTAAGCCAATGACAATAACCAAACTAATGCCGAGCCGGCTGGGCACGGTGCGCAGGTTGGCAACGGTGATAGCGGCGATTTGATTGAGAGCGCTCAACATAAGTTTTCCTTTATCGGCCGGCTAAGGCGTCGACAATTTTCAAAGTGCGCGCGCGCCATGCAGGCAATACGCCAACGGCAACGGAAAGTGCAAACGCGGTTGCTAAAGCCTGCAGCCAGAGCGTTGCGTCGCCCGGTGCGAGCGGCAACTGGAGGCTTTTGGAGGCCACTACCAAAAGCGATGCA
>JBBQBR010000527.1:0-2190 GCA_038317875.1 Lysobacterales bacterium | reverse complement strand
CGCCACGTTCGCGACCGCGTTGCCAACGTCTGGCTATATGCCGTGGCTGCAGGGGTTTTCGGTGGCGCTGGTGATGTTGCTGGGCTTCGCCGCGCCTTTGCTAATTCGTTTGCGTCATGTTTCGGCGGCGCGGGTATTGAGCCGCCAAGTCAATGCGCCCGATATCAGTAGCCGGATACTGCTGCTGATCGGCTTTACAACACTTTTGGCCTTGGGCGTGTTGCTGGTCGGTGATGTGAAGACCGCAGGCTACACCTTGGCCGGGTTGGTGCTTGCGATGTTGCTGCTTGCCTTAGCCGCCGTCGCGATGCTGGCTTTGGTGCGAATTGTGCGGCCGCGCGTGCCTTTGGGGGTGGCGCTGAGTTTGGCGGGCGTATTGCGCCGAGCAAAACTCAACGTGCTGAGCATTACCGCGATTGGCTTGAGCCTTACTGCACTGATGTTAATGACGCTATTGCGCACCGACTTGCTTGATCAATGGCAATTGAGCGCTGCGCCCGAGTGCGGCGAAGTGGCAGTCGCTGGAAAAGTTTGCACGGCACCGAATCGCTTTTTAATCAACGTGCAAGACGATCAGCGCAGTGCGCTAGAGCAGACGCTGTCTGATGCAAATTTCGGCGCCGTCGAGCTTTGGCCGATGCTGCGCGGGCGTTTTACCGAGGTGAACGGCGCGCCCTATCGCGCGGCGGATCCAAACGATATGCGCGCCAAACGCATGGCCGAGCGTGAATTTAATCTCTCGGTCGGCAACGCCAGCTTGCCGGACGGTAACAGCATCGTTGCCGGAAGTTATTTTGAACCGAATTCGACTCAGCCTAGTTTGAGTGTTGAAGAAGGCATTGCTACAACCCTCGGCTGGAAGTTGAATGACGTGATTCGCTTTGATCTAGGTGGCGTGATTGTCGAAGCGCCGATCACCAGCTTGCGCAAAGTGCAGTGGGATAATTTCAAGCCGAATTTCTTTGTGCTGCTCAACCAAGCCGCGTGGCAAAATTTGCCCGCAAGCTGGATCGCCAGCCTGCGCGTTGGTGCCGCGCAGTCTGCCGCGTTCGAGCGCGCATTACGCCCGTATCCGAATGTGTCGGTAATCGATTTAGATTTTGTGCAGCGCCAAGTGCGCGACATTACGCGCCAAGTCAGCCGGGCGGTGGAGCTGGTGTTTTGGTTTACCTTGCTTTCCGGTTTGCTGGTGTTGAGTGGCGCGATCAGCGCGACCCAGCAAGAGCGCCGTTTTGATGCCGGTGTGATGCGCGTTTTAGGCGCAAGAAGTCGACAGTTATTGCGCTTTGACGCGGTCGAGTTCGCGTTGATTGGCGCGATCGCTGGATTCATTGCCTGTGGCAGTGCAGTGGCAATCACTAGCGTTATCGCTGCGAAAGTATTTGAGTTTCAGTACGCGCCCAACTGGCCACTGATCGCGCTGGGCTTAGCGTCGAGTATTTTGCTGGTTCTGGTCATTGGCCTAGCCGGAACGCGAGCGGCGCGGGCCAGTGCGCCGAGTCTGAGTTTGCGGGAGGCGGGGTAGGGTGGGCATACACTCATCGCCAACATTTTTTGGAGCGTCTACGCGCTACAACATCCTTTGTGGAGCCCCAAAAAAGGAAGCAGGCTCCGCAAATGTATTTGTCGCCCATGCAGGCTCCACAAACTTGTCAGAGCACGAACGCGAAGTTTAAGCGGCCATGGCAGAGTGCGAAGCCACGAGTGGCTGATATTCCTCGCCTTGAAAGGGGTCAAAACCCGCTGGCCAAGGGCACGTCAACAGGCACAAAACGCGCTGTTGCAATGGCGCATCTGCATTAATTCGCTTTACCTTAAGACTAATCGTGCCAGCAGTTCCTAACGTTTGGCCTAACGTTTGCGCATCACGCGCCAAAAAACGCGGCACATATCCGAGGCGTTCGCCGTCTGGGGTGTCAACATGGAATACCGCCATTGCCATCGCATCATGTGGGTTTTCAGGTTCTGGGCGTAGGGTCAAAGTCGCGCCCGCTTGCATTGCAACGATTTTACGCTGTGCGCTTTCACTGGCGTGCCGAACGCCGTGCAGAAAAAACGTACACACATAATCGCCATTGGCATCTGGCGATGGACAAGGAAACACTTCCAGCGAGTCGGTAAAACGTCGCCCTTCTGTAACCCCTAAAATCGCGAGCGGATCCGGCTGACTCTGCCGATCAAAGCCGCTCC
>JBBQBR010000526.1:0-2193 GCA_038317875.1 Lysobacterales bacterium | reverse complement strand
TACGCGTCCGAAATCAGCGTGCGCAAGCGTCATAGGTCACTCCTTAAATGTCCGCGCTGGGAAAGTTCAACTGCGCGTTGACCAATATCGCCCGCACCCATCAGCAACAGTAAATCGCCATTTTTAAGCACACCCGGCAATACCTTGCTCAGCTCCGCTGAGCTTGCGGCGAAAACAGGCTCAACCCGCCCACGTGCGCGCACCGCACGTGCTAGGGCGCGGCCGTCGGCGGCTTCGATGGGTGCTTCGCCTGCGGCGTAAACCTCAGTTAAAACCAGTGCGTCGGCTAGGCTTAGCACCTCGGCAAAATCTTCCATCAAATCGCGCGTGCGGCTATAGCGATGCGGTTGAAATGCGACCACTAGACGGCGTTCTGGCCAGCCGCCGCGCGCGGCTTCAATCACGGCTTTGAGTTCGCGTGGATGGTGGCCGTAGTCGTCAACGAAAAGCGCGCTGCCATCGTCTAAGGCAAGTTCACCGCGCACATTAAAGCGGCGGCCGACGCCTTTAAATTGCTTCAAGGCGCGGGTGATCGCGGATGCGGAAACCCCCAATTGCAGGCCGACCGCAGCGGCAGCGCAGGCATTCAAAACGTTATGAGTGCCGGGCAAATTCAGGGTAATGGGTATCGACATTCGACTGCCGGGCGTCGCGCCAGGTAGGTGCAAATTAAAATGCATTTGTGCTTTGTCTTGACGCAAATCACTTGCGCGTATGTCAGCGCCATCATTCAAGCCATAGCTCAGCACCGAGCGCGGCAAGCTTAGCGCTAACTCGGCAACGATCGGGTCATCCGTGCACAGCACCGCCAGCCCGTAAAATGGCAAGTGGTGCAAAAATTCGCTAAATGCGCGTTTTAGCGTCTCGAAACTGCCGCCATAATTTTCTAAATGGTCGGCATCAATATTGGTGACCACGGCCAGCAGGGGCTGTAGCAACAAAAACGAGCCATCGCTTTCATCCGCTTCGGCCACTAACCATTCGCCAGAGCCTAATTTGGCATTTGTTCCGGCCGAATTAAGCAGTCCGCCAATAACAAAAGTGGGGTCTAAGCCGCCAGCCGCCAACACCGATGCGGTCAAACTTGTGGTGGTGGTTTTCCCATGCGTGCCAGCGACCGCGATGCCGCGTCTAAAGCGCATAAGCTCCGCCAACATTTCAGCGCGTGGCACCACCGGAATGCGCGCCGCGCGTGCGGCGACCAGTTCTGGATTAGTGGCAGCAATCGCGCTGGAACTCACCACGACGTCACAACCGGCCACATGATCGGCGTGATGGCCAATGAAAACCTCAGCGCCTAAGTCTCGCAATCGTGTAACGACGGCGGAGTTCGAGCTATCCGAGCCGCGCACGTGATAGCCAAGCGTGAGCAATACCTCGGCGATGCCGCTCATGCCAGCGCCGCCAATGCCAACGAAATGGACGCAGCGAAAGGCCTGCATCGCATCGCGGCCAGGAGCGAAATGTGGATTGCTCAAGCGTGTCATGGCGCCCCCAAAATGATCTGGACGCAGCGTTCTGCGGCATCGGTTCTTGCCACGTTGCGCGCCGATTGCGCCCGCGCCAGACAAAAATTGCGGTCGGAATGTTGCGAAATTAACTGCGCCAACTTGGCCGGATCTAAATCGCGCTGTTGCACCATGCACGCAGCACCTGCGTCGACTAAAAACTGCGCGTTTGCAGTTTGGTGATCATCCACCGCGTGCGGGTATGGCACCAAAATTGCCGCCGCACCGGCTGCCGCAAGTTCGGCTACGGTTAGCGCGCCGGCGCGACAAATCACCACGTCCGCCCAACTGTATGCATCCGCCATATCGCTAATAAACGGCAACACTTGTGCGGCGTCTAGCCCGGCTTGCTGGTAGCAAGCTCGTGCGCTATCCAATAATTTAGGGCCGGCTTGATGCCGCACCGTTGGCCGGTTCGTTTCGGGCAAAAGTGCGATTGCTTGCGGCAACAGCTCGTTCAACGCTTTTGCGCCTAGGCTGCCGCCTAAACACAGTAGCCGCAGTGGGCCGCTGCGATCTTGAAACCGTATTGTAGGCGCTTCGATAGCAATAATTTCCGCACGCACTGGATTGCCGATATAGTCCATTCGCCTGTCGTTGGCGGCAGAACTGCCGCCTGGAAAACTGCCGCCCGTAAAACTTCCGCCTGTAAAACTGCTGCGTGGAAAACTGCCCGGAAAGCCCC
>JBBQBR010000525.1:0-2254 GCA_038317875.1 Lysobacterales bacterium | reverse complement strand
CAGCAAATCGCGCAGCGTGACCGATTGCGCGCGCCCATCCGGCAGGCGGATCGTCGGATCGATTATGCGGATGGCGCGATCCAGATCGAGCGTGCCCTTGGCAGCCAGATGCGCTGCCAACAGGCCAGTGAGCGATTTGGTGATCGAGCCAACTGGAAACGGATTCGATGGCGTGCACTGACGCGCCCGCGCGATGTCGCAGTACCCGCTCGTCATGAATCGCACCGGCCCGCTGCGGGGAACGACGGCGATCACAAGGCCCGGAATCCCGTAGCGTACGCGCGCGGCGTTCAGCCAGACAGCTTCTTCCTTCACCTCTAGCTCTTGCGCCCAGGCAACAGCAGCGGGCAGGCACATCAAGCATAGGGCTAGGTGCCTGAGAAATAATTTCATGGGGGGAAGGGCGTCAAACACGATCTACTCCGTCGGTATTCCAAGGGGTTGCGTATCGCAACTCAAAATTGGACGCTGCGCAGCCATGGCTATTTTTATGGATAAATCAAAGTTAAGGCGCAACACACGGAAAAGTTACGGTAAACCGTGTGCCGACGCCCAACGTCGAGGCTACTTCTATTTCACCACCTAAGCGCGCATGGACTAGGTTGAACACGATATGCAGGCCCAAGCCGGTACTGCCCTGACCACGTTTTGTCGTAAAAAACGGCTCGAACACGCGCGCCAAATCAGCGTCGGACATCCCTTTGCCGTCATCGCTAAAAACCAGGCGCACCGCATTTGCGTCATTCTCTAACGCAAACAATTCAGCGCTGATCTGCATATTACCGACCGCTTCAGGCGCGAACGCATGCTGCAGGGCGTTTTGGCTCAGCGTACCAATGACTTGGCTAAGCGCGTCCGGGTAGCTATCTAGAACGATGCCGGGTGCGCACGTGATCTTAAGACTGATCGGCCTGCGCTTCCATGAAAGCTCCAGGCCGGTCAGCAGATCAGACAGATAGCCGCTAAGCTCGAAACGCCGCCGCTCGTCGGTGCTGCGGTCTAGCGAAACTTGCTTAAAGCTGCGCACCAACTGTGCCGCGCGCGCCAGATTGCTGTCGACCATCACGCCAGCGCGTTCGGCTACGTCAAGATAGCCGCTCAACTGCGCAGTGCTTAAAGTGTTTGCCACAACACTTTTTTTCAACGTACGTGATTCGTCGCTGAGCATCGATGACGCGGTCAGCGCGATGCCAAGCGGTGTGTTCAATTCATGCGCTACACCGGCGACCAATTGCCCAAGTGATGCCATTTTTTCCGCCTGTACTAATTGCCGCTGCGCGCCACGCAATTGTTCCAGTGCTAGTTCTGCGCTGCCTTTGGCCAGCGAAAGCTCAGCGGTGCGCTCCACGACCATGATCTCCAATTCGCGTTCGTGGCGGCCGACCCGCAGCGCATGGCGGCGCAGGGCGGCATACAAAATCGCAATGCCAAGCAGCGTCATCACACCGGCGAACCACCTGGTTTGCCAGTAGGCGGGCAGGGCGCGCACTGCCAGCGTTAACTCATGCGGCGTCCAGCCTCCGGCCGCGGTCTGCGCGCGTACCTGCAGCGTGTAATTGCCGGGCGGCAGGTTGGTGTAACTTGCCACGCGCCGACTGGCGTCGGTTTCAATCCAGTCTTGATCAAAGCCATTTAGACGGTGGCTATAGCGCACGCGTTGCGGCGCGGAATATTCCAACGCGGCAAACTCAACGCTGAAATTGGCAGCGCCTGGCTGCAGATTCAAACCTTGCGCAATCTCGCCAATCGGGCGCAGTTGCCCGGCAACGCTCAATTCCGTCGCAATCAATGGCGGCTGATAGCGACGCGGCTGGAATTTCGCCGGGTCGATGATCAACACACCTTTGCTACCCCCAAAAAGCAGCAGTCCATCGTGCGTGCTTGCATAGGAGCGAAACCATGCGGTGCCAAATTCAACGCCATCAGCCTTGCTCAGCACATAGACACTCTTGGCATCGCTGGCCAGCACGTGTTGTTGGGTCCAAATACGGCCCTTGGTATCCGCTAATAAATTGGCACCAAATGACTTGCCACCGATGCCCAATCGGTCGCTGACCGGGTCAAAAACGGCCGTTACCGCACCATCGCTGTTTTCTTGCAGCTGTGTCAGCAAATTTAAGCCTTCCGAGGTATCCACCCAAACGCGATTTTGCCGATCAACCAGTAAGCCGACGATGCTAGGTTTTGCCGATTGTGCGCCGCTATTGAGCACGCCGTGCACGGTTTTTAGCCCATTCGATCCAGGTGCCAAAGT
>JBBQBR010000524.1:0-2271 GCA_038317875.1 Lysobacterales bacterium | reverse complement strand
GGGCCCCAAGTACCGGCAGGATAGTTTTTCGGCGGAACTTCTAAGCCGCGCTGCGCCGCCAAAATGGTGTCCACCCAAGCCCATGCGGTTTCCGTTTCATCGCGGCGCACAAACAGCGTGCCGTTGCCTTCGATCGCATCTAAATACAACCGTTCATAGGCGAGGCGGCGCTTGATGGTGCTAAAGGCGTCCTTCCAATCCAAATCTAGCCCTACTTCCGTCAGTTTCACGCCACCTCGATCCAGGCCGGGCGTCTTATTCATCAGCTTGAGCTCAATGCGCTCTTGCGGCTGCAATTGAATCAAAAGCGAGTTTTGCTGTACCTGCGTTCCGCCAAAAATCGAGTGCGGTACTTCGCGAAATTGCAGATAGATTTCCGTCGCGCGTTGCGCCATACGTTTGCCGGTGCGCAAGTAAAACGGCACGCCCGACCAGCGCCAATTATCGATACCGCAGCGTAGGGCGACAAAGGTTTCGGTTTTGCTGGTGCGCGCTAGTTCTTGCACATAGCCCGGCACCGCAACCCCCTCCACTGCACCCGCAGTATATTGTCCAAACACGCTATGCGTACTGATGTCAGCCGCGCCAATGGGCTTGAGCGAGCGCAACACTTTCAGCTTTTCATTGCGCACCGCACTTGGATCAAAATGCGAGGGCGGCTCCATCGCGGTTAGACACAGTAGCTGCAGCATGTGATTTTGCAGCATATCCCGCATCGCACCGGATTCGTCGTAGTACTCCGCCCTGCCCTCCACGCCGACCGTTTCCGCCACGGTGATTTGGACTTGCTCGATGTGGCGCGCGTTCCAAAGTGGCTCAAATAGGGCGTTGCCAAAGCGCAAAGCCAATAGATTTTGCACGCCTTCCTTGCCTAAATAATGATCGACGCGAAAAATACGATCTTCATCAAATGCCAAGCCCACGCCATCGTTAATGGCCGTGGCGCTGGCTAAATCCAAACCGATCGGTTTTTCCAACAATACCCGCGTGCCGGGGCCGGAAAGGCCGGCACAACTCAAATTTGCGCATATTTTTGAGTAGAATTTGGGTGCCGTTGATAAGTGATAAATCACGTCACCCGTGCGCAATTCCTTAACACGTGCCGCCAATGCGGCAAAGGCATCAACATCATCGAAAGCCGCTGACTGATAGCGCACGCGCGCTAAAAATGTGCCTATCGATTCTGCTTGAAATTCCCCGGCTGGCACCCGATTTTCTACCGAAGCGCGCACGTGCTCGGCAAACTCTGCATCACTCAAGTGGCTTCTGGAGCTGCCGAGAATGACCAATTGGCTGGGCAACAGGCCATCGCGATGCAGGCAATACAAGGACGGTAACAACATGCGCTCGGCAAGATCGCCGGTGGCACCGAAAATGACAAATAGGTTTGCAGCGATGCTCATGCGGATACTCTAAATAATTTGGCCTAGACTAAACGTATGCTGGCCCCACGCCTAGCTGCATACGATTGCAGCATCGCTTACGGTAAAGGCCGTTTGCGCCAACTCAACCCCGCAAAATTGCCTCAATCGCCTCGTTAAGCCACGTCACTGCAATGATTTCCATATCGCCGACACGACCAGACTTGGGCGCGTTGGCTTTGGGCACAATCGCGCGCTGAAAGCCATGTGTGGCGGCTTCTTTGAGCCGATCTTCCCCATTCGGCACCGGCCGAATTTCCCCGGCAAGCCCCACTTCGCCAAAGGCCACCGTGCGCACGGTACTGGCACGATCACGAAAACTGGACAGCACCGCCAGCAAAACTGGTAAATCAGCGGCGGTTTCGGTGGCGCGAATGCCGCCGACGATATTGACGAACACGTCCTGATCATAAATCGGCACACCGCCGTGGCGATGCAGTACCGCAAGTAACATCGCCAGCCGATTGCCGTCAAAACCAACCGCGACCCGACGCGGATTACCGAGTGAGCTTTGATCCACCAAGGCCTGCACCTCCACCAACAGCGGCCGCGTGCCCTCACGGGTGACCATTACCAAAGAACCGGAGCGCTGTTCAATCGGGCCGGATAAAAAAATCGCGGACGGATTGCTGACCTCTTTCAAGCCCTTATCGGTCATCGCAAACACGCCGACCTCGTTCACTGCGCCAAAGCGGTTTTTGAAGGCGCGGATGACGCGATAGCGGTTGCCGACTTCGCCTTCAAAATACAGCACCGCATCAACAATGTGCTCCAACACGCGCGGCCCGGCGATACCACCTTCTTTGGTGACATGGCCGACCAAAAACACCGCCGTGTCGCTCTGTTTCGC
>JBBQBR010000523.1:0-2274 GCA_038317875.1 Lysobacterales bacterium | reverse complement strand
GAATTTAAGTTCGATGATTACTATCGCAGCATCGCTTTCGTCAATGCAGTCGCTTATGTGGCACATGCGCAAGACCATCATCCAGAGTTATCGGTGCACTACAACCGCGTCCAGGTGCGTTTTTCTACCCACGATGTCGGTGGCCTGTCGCTAAATGATTTCATCTGTGCAGCGAAAATTGACCAGTTGTTTGCGGCTTAGGTGCGGGTAGAAATTCAATTTGGCACTTTTTGAATAATAGCGCTTGCTGGCACTTCACCGACGACGTCGACGCCCTCAGGCGGAGTAAAGGTAAATAAATTAGCCGCAAGCTTGGGATTTCGCTGCCATTTACTGAAAACGATATCGGTGCGTTGCCCAAAGTTATCGACGAGACGCATTGTCGTCATTGAATTATTGGAGAAACCCAGGTCTGCATACTTGAAGTCTGGATTTTTTGCCTTTGCGGTCAAACGCAGCCAATACTGGCCGGCGGACAGTGGGCGCTCAACAGTGTTGAATTCCACATCCAGCATTGCCAAGTCAAGCAACACGGCTAAGGGCGAATTCGCCTCATCAAAGCTTTGGGCGCGCACATTTACCTGCTCTAGCTCCACGTCATAAACCCACACGGCGTTACCGTCGGCGACGATGTGCTGCGCAAAGGGTGTGAGCACGTCCCAACGAAATTGCCGGGGTGCCATGAGTGCAACCGTGCCGCTGCTTTGATCTTTCTTGCGGCCATTGGTGTCAAATAAGGTCTGAGCAAATTCAGCGCTCATGGTTCTAACGCTTTTTGAAAAGCTCGTGAGCTGGTCGCGCGCAGGTCCTGCGTTTGCCACACCGCACATTGTGAAGAAAAACAAAACCAGAGCTGAACGCATACGGGCTCGCTTTCAAATAAAAGAAGATCACGCTACTACAAACCCCTGAATTCGGACTGAAAGCCGCATTTTTTCGCTTTAATGACATATCAATAGCTCATTTCACTGCGCTAATTTGACACCGATTTGCTGCAGCGCCACAAAGTCAGAAGTCGAATATGCGTCGGTAAAAAAAGCGTGATCGCCATCACGTTTTAGCTGCAATCAAGAATAATCGACGAACGCTTAATAGTCTCCGCCGCAGCTTAACAAGCTAAATCTTGCTGCGATGCAGCACATGCACAAAGCTGAACTTTGCATGAGCGCGTTGACGAGCGCGTGACACATTATTACAGTGGCGGCGCACTTAACGGCTAGCCAAGCCAATGAGCATGCACGCGCCGTGAACGATTGGAATGATCTAAATCGGCAAAAAATCTACGTTGGGCAAATAACTTCAGAGGCTGAACCAGTGACTAAAGTTTTAAATCGAAAATCGTTCGTTCGTGGCACCGAAATCCGATTGGCAAGCGCTGCAATTGCGCTTGCGCTCGCTACCGGCGCATTTGCACAAAGCAGCGACAAAATCGTCGTTGACCTTAACGATCAGATTCGCGTTGAGAGCGATCGCAAAATTAATTTTTCGCCACTCGCAGATGCAGCCACTTACGATCAAGTTATTGTTTATTTCGCTAAAAATACCGAAGCCTCTGGTTCTGCACGCGGCTTGGCCAACAACTTGGCTCAGGCGTCAGTTAGTTCTGGACTCAAACTCAACTACATCCGTGAGATTTCAACCGGCGGTCAACTCGTTCAAATTGAAGTGGACTCGGGTGCCAACGGCGCACGCAAAAGCGCTGCCGTCACTGACGCAATGACAGAAAGCGCGATGCGCGCCCTTGCAGCTCTTCCAGATGTGACTTCGGTTGAACCAGATGCTCTTTTGCAACCTTTTTTCACACCGAATGACACCGACTACGCCAGCAAGCAATGGCATTACTTCGAAGCAACGGGCGGGCTAAACCTTCCGCTCGCTTGGGATAAAGCAACCGGCACTGGCGTGATTGTTGCCGTCATCGATACCGGTATCACAACGCACACTGATCTAAATGCCAATATTGTCGGCGGCTATGATTTTATTTCAAATGCAACCACAGCTGCTGATGGCGGCGGTCGTGATTCCAATCCTGCTGATGCTGGGGATTCAACCACTGCGAACCAGTGTCAAGCGAACACCGCCGCGCGTGGTTCTTCCTGGCACGGCACCCACGTTGCTGGCACCATTGCCGCGGTTTCAAACAACGCGAAAGGCGTTGCTGGTGTGGCGTTCAACGCAAAGGTTTCGCCTCTGCGCGTACTAGGCAAATGCGGCGGTTCGATTTCGGATATCGCTGACGCCGTCAATTGGGCATCCGGCCTCTAAGACGGTCTA
>JBBQBR010000522.1:0-2283 GCA_038317875.1 Lysobacterales bacterium | reverse complement strand
GGCCACAAAGGGCGTTTTGTAATAGGTGGCGCGTACTTCCAAGGCGATTTCAGGTTGGCTGAGCACGGTCAGGCCAGCCGGATTGGTATAGGCAGCGGTCGCATCATCAGAAAAACCCAAATATGCGCCCCCCATGCCTAGGCTACGCGCGCCTGGGTTGGAGAAGTTGAACTGCAGGCCGCTGTTATATTCAATGCTGGAAACAGCCAGCGCATTGGTCGTGGCCAAAACGGCAAAGACCGCAAGGTAAAGTTTGCTTTTCGTAATTTGACGCATGCCAATCTCCAACGTGAGCTAAAACATTTTGTAAAGGAAAGGTAACTGCATGAGTTTCGGACTCATGCTCAAAAATGTCCAGTCATTACGGTGTGTTAGGCCCTAAATTTGTTTTGACTAGGCAAAATCACTTGGGGAAATTTAGACATTAACGCTGCTATTCTTGCGCGCTTCCAGACTCTAGGCCATCCACATGTTTGCCAAAACCATGACCATCGCAGGCTACGACCCTGAACTGGCCGCAGCACTTACGGCCGAAGATCAACGCCAAGAAGACCACGTTGAGCTGATTGCCTCGGAAAACTACGCCAGCCCACGCGTCATGGAGGCGCAGGGCTCGCAAATGACGAATAAATACGCGGAAGGCTACCCAGGTAAACGCTATTACGGCGGCTGTGAATACGTTGATATTGCCGAGCGTTTGGCAATTGAGCGGCTGAAAAAGCTTTTCGGCGCAGACTATGCCAACGTTCAGCCGCATTCCGGTTCACAAGCGAACGCGGCGGTGTATTTGGCGCTGTTGAAACCCGGCGATACCATTTTAGGGATGAGCTTGGCGCACGGCGGGCATTTAACCCATGGGGCAAAGGTCAATTTTTCCGGTAAAATTTTCAACGCTGTGCAGTATGGCTTGGACGAGAACGAATTACTGGACTACGAACAAGTCGAGCGCTTAGCGCTTGAGCACAAGCCCAAAATGCTGGTAGCTGGCTTTTCCGCGTATTCTCAAGTCATCGACTGGGAACGCATGGCTAAGATTGCGAAAAGCGTCGGTGCCTATTTCTTCGTCGATATGGCGCACGTTGCCGGTTTAGTGGCCGCAGGCGTTTATCCAAGCCCCGTGCCATTTGCGGATGTAGTGACCTCAACGACACATAAAACCCTGCGCGGGCCGCGCGGTGGCTTCATTATTTGCAAGTCCAATCCGACTATTGAAAAGAAATTCCAGTCGATGGTCTTTCCAGGCACCCAAGGCGGCCCGCTGATGCACGTGATCGCAGCGAAGGCGGTGGCATTTTTAGAAGCGCTGGAGCCGGAGTTCAAAACCTATCAAGCGCAGGTCGTTAAAAACGCGCAGGCAATGGCGGATGTTTTAATCAAACGCGGCTTTAAGATCGTCTCAGGCGGCACTAAAAATCACTTGTTCTTGCTCAGCATGGTCGGCAAGGAAGTGACCGGTCAAGACGCAGAAGAAGCACTCGGCCGCGCGCATATCACCGTCAATAAAAATGCGGTGCCGAATGACCCACGGCCACCGGCGATTACCTCGGGCCTGCGTATTGGTACACCGGCAATCACTACGCGCGGCTACAAAGAGCCGGATGCGATTGCATTGGCGCATTGGATCGCGGATATTTTAGATAACCCAAGCGACGAGAAAGTGATCGCTGGTGTTAGGGAAAACGTGACTTTGCAGTGCAAGCATTTTCCGGTTTACGAGAAGTAGTGGCTACAGCTAAGTTTTAGTCCTGCTGCCACGATGCTAAATTTCCTGCAATTCGCACTCTACTCCTGGCTAAAAATCGACCTCAGCCAGCCGCGATTTAGTCACCTAGATCGCGGCTTGATTGATCAGCTTTTGCAACTGTCCGAACAGCTTGGGCAGGTCGCGATGGCGCCGATTTCGCACGTGCTGGATCGCCAAGCGCCACAAATAATCGACGGTAAAGTGCAAACGCCAGCGGTGTTGAAAGATGCGCTTGCCGCGTTGGCGCAATCTGGGGTTTTCGCGACATCCGCGCCGTTGGCAGAAGGCGGCACCGCGCTGCCGTATGTGATTCACACTGCGGTTGCGGCCATTTTGAATCGTTTTGATGCGCCGATTTATGGCTATGTGCTGCTGACCCAGGGTGCGGCAAATTTGATTCGAACCTTTGGCAGTGCGTCGCAAAAGGCGCGTTATTTGCCGGATATGGTCGCTGGAAAATGCTTTGGCACGATGTGTTTGAGCGAGCCGCATGCGGGTTCCAGCGTCGGCGATGCGCGTACTAAAGCGACGCCGTTAGC
>JBBQBR010000521.1:0-2318 GCA_038317875.1 Lysobacterales bacterium | reverse complement strand
TTTTCCGCTCACTGGCAGCGCTGTATTTTCGCCCCGGCATGCTCACCACGCGCTATTTAGAGGGTCAGCGGGTGAATTTCATCAAGCCGGTCAAGCTGTATTTTAGCCTCAGCTTGGTTCTATTTTTGCTGGTCAGCTTTGAGATGAGCATTAAGAGCGAGCTACGTCCAACAGTCAGGGCAAACGGCGATGACGTCACGATCGTCTTTGAGGGCCCAAAAGGAGACGCGAACACCGCCGAAAAGCTACCTACAAAAGGAGCGCCTGATGCGGCAAAGCCTGATCCATTAGCAGCCAAACCGGGCGTGGATAACAAGGACGAAGTCGTCGATTTTGAAGTCAAAGGCAAGCCTTGGAATGCAACGACGAATCCTTTGGTGGTGAGCTGGCTACCTAGGTTTGCCAACAACTGGCTCAACAGCAAACTTGCGCATCTGAACGAAGTCGGCGATGAGGCCAAAAAACACCCTGAGAAAGTCGTTGATAGCTTATTTCGCGTATTGCCGACAATGATGTTTTTGTTACTACCGGTTTTCGCGCTGGTGCTTAAGGGCCTGTATTTGTTTCGCAAACGCCTTTACGCCGAGCATTTGTTGGTAGCGGTGCAAAGCCACAGCTTTATGTTTCTGAGCTTTATTGTGCTGGTTTTACTGACTGATATCGCTGAGTTGGCTGGGCCAAGCATGGCGAAATTCACCACGCCGTTGGCCGTGATCGTTGCGTCTTGGATGCCGATTTATTTGTTTTTGATGCAAAAACGAGTGTATCGCCAAGGCTGGTTTTGGACGACGTTTAAATACGGCGTTGTCGGTTTTATTTACACGTTGCTGTTGAGCATTGGCTTGACGTTCTCGATCGTTGCCGCTTTGGTCAATATGTAATGAATGCTGCAGCTATATCTGAGCCCAGTTCTGCGCCCGACTTTCATGTCGCCATTATCGGCGGTGGTGCTGCAGGCTTAATGTGCGCGCTGACCGCCGGGCACGCGGGCCTGCGGGTGGTGGTGCTGGAGCACGCGAATCGCGTCGGCAAGAAAATTCTCATGAGCGGTGGCGGCCGCTGTAATTTCACCAATACCGGCACTAGCCCAGCAAATTTCATTTCGGCGAACCCGCATTTTTGTAAATCAGCACTCGCGCGTTACCGGCCGGCAGACTTTGTCGCCCTAGTTGAAAAGCACGGCATTCGCTATCACGAGAAAGAACTCGGGCAGCTGTTTTGCGACGATTCCTCCAAGCAGATCGTGAAAATGCTAACGGACGAATGCGATCAAGCGGGTGTGCGTATTTTGACTTCAACCCAGGTGCAGGCGATTACGCAGACCGAGCTTGGCTTTACGCTGGCCACCAGCGCAGGCCCGCTCAGCGCTGGAAAACTAGTGATTGCCACCGGCGGTTTAAGTATTCCAGCAATGGGCGCAACCGGCTTTGGCTATGACATTGCGCGCCAGTTTGGCCACACCGTGCTGCCCACGCGCGCAGGCTTGGTGCCATTGACCTTAAGCGGCAGCTATTCGGAACAATTTGCCGAGCTTTCTGGGCTATCGCTCGCGGTGCGCGCCAGCGTGGCTCGAACAAACTTCGAGAACGCGATGCTGATTACGCATCGTGGTTTGAGCGGCCCGGCGATGCTGCAGATTTCGTCCTACTGGCAAAGCGGGACAGGCGCACCGCTGGTGCTGAATTTGCTCCCCGATGGTGTTACCGAGGCGCTCAGAGCCGCACAGCGCAGCAAAGGGCATTTAAGCGTTGCGGATTGGCTTGCAGAAATATTGCCAAAGCGCTTTGCACAACGCTTTAGCGAAGTCTACGGCGAGGCCATTGGCGCGCGCACTAAAATTGCGGAATGCAGCAAAGCCACGCTGACGGCGCTGGCAAATCATCTGAGCGCCTGGCCGATCGTTCCCAGCGGCACCGAAGGTTACCGCACTGCGGAAGTTACCCTTGGTGGCGTGGACACCACTGAAATATCATCCAGCACAATGGAGTCCAAACGTGTGCAAGGGCTATATTTCATCGGCGAAGTGCTGGATGTGACCGGGCATTTTGGCGGCTATAACTTTCAAATGGCGTGGGCGAGTGGGGTGGCGGCGGCGCGCGCAATGGCGTCCAACTTATAATTGTCATCCCGGCGCACGCCGGGATCCATTGGCCCTTCGAGTGATCGGTGTTAGGCGGCAGAACTGTCGCGCGTTTCAAAATATAGGGGTCGGAGCGACTATAAGCCGCCCCGCCCTCCGAACCGTGCTGGCGGATCTCCCGCACACGGCTCTCCAGTTGAGTGGGTCTCATTGAGGGTGAAGGGCACGGTCTTGAGCT
>JBBQBR010000520.1:0-2319 GCA_038317875.1 Lysobacterales bacterium | reverse complement strand
ACAGTTGGCGACGCCGCCAGACACTATGCCATTAGTACCCAAAGCGGTATTTACGCTGCCACCCCCGACCGAGCTAGAACCGCCAGAAGCATTGTTAGATGTACCACCAGCAACCGCGCTGGCAAAACCTGAAGTACGGTTGCCATTGCCACCACCTATGTTGCTCGTCGCGCCGCTTGCAATATTGCCGAAGCCGCCGGAAACAGCTGCGTACGATTCTGTGGTTTGGTTTGCGCAACTGGCATTGAAAGTGGGCCCACACGTTTGATTGCCATTGCCACCGCCGGC
The DNA here is from genome assembly GCA_038317875.1 of Lysobacterales bacterium. Lineage (GTDB taxonomy): Bacteria > Pseudomonadota > Gammaproteobacteria > Xanthomonadales > SZUA-5 > JANNYA01. Next base: position 2,031 of record JBBQBR010000520.1, on the reverse strand, counting down.
AATCGTTTGACCGCTCTTGGTAAAATCGGCGGAATTGCTCGCGAAACCGCCGACGATGTTGGGCGTGCCGACGTTGGTATCAATGAATAGCGCTTGCGCATTGTTGACGCGAAAAACCAGCGGCTGAACGTCTTTGGTGCCTAAAAAATCCATTTCTGGATTGGTGCCCGAATTACCCTGAGTGTCCCAGCAAATTCCAGCTAACGCGGCTTTGGCATCAAAACGCGTGGGTTCGCCCAGACTGACAAAGGCACCGCCGCCGATCCCGACTTCGGTCTTGAGTTTTAAAGCCGGTGCGCTAGTCAAATTCACGCCAAAGTCGACATCAGCGGAAAAACTTCCGTCTTTAACCACCACGCCGTAAAGCGTGAGCGGGTTGACAATGCTGCGTGCAGATGCATCGTCTAACAAACTCAAACGGATGTCGTAGCGGCCGTTGGCGGGTTTCCCGGCATCGTTGAGCGTGCCGCGATAAATCCAAGGTGCGGCGCTTAAGGCAGCTGTGGCGGTAATCAATGCAATGGCAAGTGCGGTGCGTTTCATGGTTCGATTCCTATGGATGTAAGTGGATAAGTGCTTCAAGGTTGGTTAGCCGCTGTGTTGCTGCGGCGCTTTCAGTGTCTATTTTTGATTTAGGTCTGAGTCGCGGCCAGCGCGGCAAGAACTGGGACGCGCCTATTCGAAGCCGTTTTTGAACAATGCATCGACAACCGGGCCGCAAGCGGTGCTGAGCGCCTTGGTGCTTGCTGAGGGCTGAAGCTGCGCGAGCAGCGAAAAGCGATCAGAGCTTTTTGCGATGGTTGGTGTGGTGGCGGCGTGTAGCTCAGCGTCGAGGCTAAAGCGGCCGTCGGCGCTGGTCGGCGGCGGCGCAATTAAGCCTGCGGTACCACTAAATCGGCCAACCGTTTGGCTGCCGGCCGGTGCTAATTCGGCCGCCGAAGCAAGCCCAATTGGGGTGGCCGCAGTAATCCATAAAAGTAAGGTAAACATCGGAATGCGCATCGAAGATCGCTTTGTGAGTGGCTTGTATGGGTTAGAACGTCGCTTTATGGAAAAAGCGAAACCCGACTCCGGGCGTATTTTTGCGGTACCCAATAATTAGGGTGCGCTGAGGTCAGCGCCGCAAATTTGCGCTGGCCTATTTTCCCAACGTCAGTATTCGGCTCGACACTCAAAGTCTAAGTTTTGACCTCAAGCTCATGGCGTATTGCAAAGCGTTCGACATCTAATAAATAGATTTCGCTTTTGCCCGAAAGCAGCGTTCTACCTGACACCAGCCAATCACGCAGCGGAAATTTCAAATGCCGCAAGTGCAATTCGATAAGCGCTAGCAACGGCTGGAAAAAATATGGAAGCTAACTATTTCCAAAACTAAATCAAGTCCAACACTCAAGCAGGCCACTCTATTTATGCAAGCAAATACCATTCCCATCGTACAAAAATCGTGGCAGTCAGTCGCTGCGATCGCGCCCACTGCAGCCAAGCTTTTTTATGCCAACCTTTTCGCGCTGGATCCTTTGCTGCAGCCGCTGTTTAAAGGCGATATGCAGGCACAGGGCGAAAAACTTATGCGCATGATCGGCGCCGCAGTCGCCAAATTAGACGATTTGCAAACATTGATTCCGGTCTTACAAAATCTGGGCAAGCGCCATAGCGGCTACGGCGTGCTGGACGCGCACTACGCCACGGTTGGCGAGGCGCTACTAGCGACGTTACAAACCGGTTTGGGCGGGGCGTTCACACCAGAAGTTGAGCAAGCGTGGTCTAGCGTTTATGGCTTAATGGCTAGCGTGATGATTTCGGCGGGCACAGCTGCTGATGCGGAAGCGTTGGCGGCTTAGTTTGAACCGATAGTGATTTTTATGAGGCGCACATTCGTTCAGTGGACGCCTTTTTCGCCAGCAACAGCGATCAGAAGCTGATTAGGGCACTTGCCTTTGCCATAATCGGTATCTTTGGTCTTAGACTTCAGCGAATTGGGGCTGAAATGACGTTGGCGCCGCAAATATTTGCGTTGTGACGTAAAAAACC
>JBBQBR010000519.1:0-2323 GCA_038317875.1 Lysobacterales bacterium | reverse complement strand
CGCCAATAGCCGGAGCCGATGCCCTTCACACGTCTGCTCCAGTGATTTCTATCTAGCACCGATGAGCAATGGAGCGTTGAACGAACGGGTGCCGATCATATCCAGCAACGGTCTGTGTGCAGTTCGCGGCTGTTTTAAACCGATTCGATGCTGCTTCAAGCCCTTGTATTTGATCGCTACTTGCTAACATAACGACGTCGAAATTTAAAAGAAGCTAGGTATTCATGAAAATCGTACTCGCACAATGCAATTTCACCGTGGGTGATTTTGCCGGCAACTGCGAAAAGATAGGCGCCATTTATGCGCTGCACGCCACCACGACGGACGCCGTGGTTTTTAGCGAGTTGGCGCTGAGCGGCTATTACCCAAGCGATCTGTTGACGCAGCCGGAATTTTTAGCGGTGCAAGATCAGGTGTTAAGTGAGTTGACGCAGCTAACGGCTGGCAAACGTGCGGCGTTGATTACTGGTTTTATTGACCGCAACTTAGGTGCTGGCAAGCCGCTACACAACGCGCTGTGTGTGCTGCAGGACGGTGCGTTGGTGTATCGCTATCACAAGCGTTTATTGCCGACCTACAATATTTTCGATGAAGCAAGGCACTTTGAACCGGGCACTTTGCCAGGCGTTTTTACCTTGGGCGGTAGTCGCATCGGCTTGGCAATTTGTGAGGACCTTTGGAATGACGAGGCGGATTTGGAATACGATGATGTGCCGATCAAAGAACTGAGCGACGCGGGCATCGCGATGGTGCTGTCGATCAATGCTAGCCCCAGCAACTTCGGCAAATGCCGCGAACGGCTTGCGCGTTTTCGAGGCACAGCGGCGCGGCATCAAATCGCAATTTTGTCGCTCAACCAAGTGGGCGGTAACGACGAAATCGTCTTCGATGGCAGCTCCTTTTATATTGATCGCGAAGGCAAGCAAAAGGCTGAGCTGGCGGCATTCGAGCCTGATTGCGCAACCTTTGAGTTTGATCGGGACCTCAATTTAGTCAGTTTTGAGTACGCCGGAGTGCTTACACCCAAACGTCAATCAGCGGCAATGCCCTGCAGCGCAGCGTCATTAATTGCTCCGGCATTTTTCCACGCGCAAATTACGCTGGGCTTGCGTGACTACGCACGCAAATGTGGCTTTAAGAAAGTGGTGGTTGGTAGCTCCGGCGGCATTGATAGTGCCCTAACAATCGCGTTGGCAGCGCATACTTTGGGGTCTGAAAACGTATTAGCGGTAACCATGCCTTCGCGCTATTCCTCGGATGGCTCGGTCGATGACTCCGTTAGTTTGTGCAACGCTTATGGCGTGGAGCTGCGCACCGCACCGATAGAAGCGCAGTTTGCGCTGGCGGTGGCAGATTTCGAGCGCGCACATGGCGAAGTTCCCAGCCCGTTGACGCAACAAAATATCCAAGCGCGCCTGCGCGGTCGCATGCTGATGGAGGTGACCAATCACAGCGGCCATTTGCTGCTTTCGACCGGCAACAAGTCGGAGATGAGTGTCGGATATTCGACACTGTATGGCGATATGAATGGCGGCTTGAATTTGATCGGCGATCTTTACAAAATGGATGTTTACGCGCTTTCGCGCTGGATCAACGAGGAGGCTGGGCGCGAGTTAATTCCGCAAATCATTATCGACAAAGAACCCTCGGCCGAATTGGCGCCTGGGCAAAAAGATTCGGACGCATTGCCGATTTACCCGGTGCTGGATGCGATCTTGCGCCTTGCTATCGAAGGCTCAAGTTTAGCCCAGGATGAGGCGGCGGACTTGCGCGCATTTTTAAGCACCACACCGCTTAGCGATGTGGATCGGGTGTTGAAGTTGATTGCCCGGGCTGAGTTTAAACGCCGCCAAGCGCCGCCGATCATTCGCTGCCAGCGCCGCGCGTTTGGAATTGGTTGGCGTATGCCGATTGCGCAGGCGTTTGTGGGGAGTGCGGCGGCATTGCTGGGGCGGGATCGCTAAGCAACTAATTGCTGTCACCCCCGTGTTGAGGATCCAGTTATCGTAGTTACACCACGTCATTGCGAGGAGCAGCGACGTGGCAATCCATTTTTTGAAGGCTAGTACAGCAAAATGGATTGCTTCGCTGCGCTCGCAATGACGAGGCGAAAGTTGCAAAATTGCCTCGCAAAACTAGATCTGAACACTACCCAATCGTTCGAACCCGCATCACCATCACGGTAATATCGTCACTCTGTTCAGCGCCTTTCGCATGCGCACGCACACTTTCGATGCAGGCGTTGGTGAGTGCGGGCATAGGACTTAACGCGTGCTGCACCAAAAATTCTTTCAGAGTATCGTCACCGTATTCATTGAAGTCT
>JBBQBR010000518.1:0-2357 GCA_038317875.1 Lysobacterales bacterium | reverse complement strand
TTATTCGCCATAGCAGGCACCAAAATCGGTGCGCCCGATGGCCCGCGCTGGGTAATGCCCAAGGGCAATAAAAATGCTGCATCCAAAGCGATCAGATGCGCTTTCACGCGGTCATGTTTAGGCGAAGAAGCGAATGCCGGCGTATCCGCACTGGACGGCTGTTTCGCGCGCGCGCGCAGCAGCTGACTGACACCTTTGCGGCTAGTGATGAGCTGCACATCCTCCGTTTCAGTCGTTAAATGTGCGTTGGCAAATTCCTGGTTTAACCAGGTTTTTACAGATTCCCATGCGGCCTCAGGCATTAAGTTTTTGGTGATGTCCCTAGTTGCAAAGCGATACAGCACACAAAGATGTCGTTCACCTTTCAACTGTATGGCGCGCAGCATTATTTTCTCAGCGCCCGAGGCTTCATAGGGTTTGGAATCTATCGCTAAATCGGTTCCTAAAACTGCGGCAGCTGCTGCAAATTGTTTGCTGAGCTTTAAGCTGCGGAACCTGGCGGTTGCCAAACTAGAACGTGCGGCGGCAATCAATTCCTGAATGTGCTGTGTGCGGTCAGTGATCAAAGATTCATCTCCATCAAAAAAGTGTTTTGCTTTACCGCAAAACAATCAAAAAGCTAGCGCTTCGCAGGCTTAATCTGATAGCGATGCAATTCCAGCCAATCGTGTTCAGGCTGATTGAGCCAACGATCCAGCAGCGTCGGCACCAGGCCCGTGGGCAGATTGGTTTCGCTGTTCCACATTAATACCAGCCCGGCATTTTTCTCAGGCAGGCCCACAATCATGCCCCGATACCCAGCAACTGCACCCGCGTGGAACCAAATCGGGTGGCCGGAGTAATTGAACAGTCGCATACCTAAGCCATAGCCGGCCGACAACAACCGTGCGCGTCGCCACGGTGGGCCTATTATTTCACCCGGCGTCGCGATTTGTTGTGTAGTCAGTTTGCTAATAACCTCGCCTGGCAAAACTTCTGGCCTATCGCCTAGCAACGCCAATACGTATTGCTCCATATCCGAAACACTGGCATTGATGCCTGCAGCGGCATCTAACCAGTAATAGTTTGGCTTGACATTGACCTCTACATTCTTAGGCCAACGGCGTTCGTGTGGGCGCGCCCAGTTCTCGTCTTCAGACAGACTTTCCATCCCCAAATTCGCTCTATTCATACCTAAAGGCTCAAATAGCTCCCGACGCAGGGCATGGGCAAAAAATTGGCCGCTGACGGCATAGCTAATATCAGCGGCATAGCTATAAGTCACGTTTTGATAGGCAAAGCACGTGCCAATCGCGCATGCGGCTTTCATGTTTGGCAACAAGGCACGGATGGGTTGAAAAGTGCTTGACGCCTCGACAATATTGTCAAGCGTATGGTGCACCAAGCCGGTGCGGTGGCTGAGCAATTGCTCAACCGTTAAAAATGCCGAATTTGGATCCTTAAGCCGAAAGCTGGGCACCAATAGCGTCACCGGGGTATCCCATTGCAAATAGCCTTGGTTGACAAATTTTCCGATTAGCGCAGCGGATATAGACTTGCTCACCGATGCCAAGCGAAACCGCGTATTCGCATCGATTAATTGCGTGCCACCAACGGTGGTGGTGCCTAAGCTGCGCGTTAGCACTACTTGGCCGTCGGCAACTACACCCAAGACCAACGCGGGCGTTTGACCGGTAGCCATAATGCCCTTGAGTTCCGCATCCAGCCGCTGCAAATCGAGTGCGTTGTCAACCGGGCGCGCGCAAGCGAATTGCGGCAAAAGCGCAGCCGCGATGAGCGCAAAGCCGATGCGCAAATTGCTAGTAAAACACGCATAAAAAGTTTTAAGCGACGGCAAAACAAGACCCCTAGATGGACGCGTTTAAGAGCCCAATTCTTACATACTCCAGGATGCGAACTTTCATTTTTGGCTGAGTGCGTGATGTGAATGTGCCGTTGGCTAAGCTTTGGCATTTGTCAGCCATGCCGATAGATAAAGCTGCGACTTGCACTCTTCATACCCCAGTGATACCGCGAGGCTATGAAAGTTGCCATCTCATTGCCAGGCACCCTCTTCAATGCCGCCGAACTCTACGCTGCGCACGTCGGCAAATCGCGCAGCCAGCTTTACTCAGAAGCACTTGCGCGTTTTCTTGAGATTAATCAAGGTTCGGTGATTACCGAGCAGCTCAACGCGGTGTATTCATCGGAGGCATCCAAACGTGATGCCGAGGTGAGCGCGGCACAACTTCAGGCGTTAGCCAATGGGGCGTGGTGAGATTTGGTGGGCGTCCATGCCAAACCCTTCTCTGCCAATTCCTGTAGGTTCTGGTCCTGGGTTGCGTCGTCCCGTGGTTGTTATTCAGGCGAACCCTTTT
>JBBQBR010000517.1:0-2373 GCA_038317875.1 Lysobacterales bacterium | reverse complement strand
GTTTTGAAGGCCCGTCACGCAGGCTTAAATTGGGCCGATACCGTTGCCGGGGATATGGAGCGCCACTATTCGCCGGGGCGAACTTGGGAAGCGACTGCGCGCACTTTGATTGAGTTGATTGAGCTGGGCGACGTGTTGGATTTGGCCTCGGGTGATGGCGCATTGGCGCAGTTGATTGCGCCGCGTGCGCGTTCGGTAACGTGTGTGGACGCCAGCGCAAAAGTAGTCCATGCCGCGCGCAAACGGCTTGCCGCGTTTACCAATGTGCGGGTGCTTGAGGCTGATATGCACGCGCTGGGTTTGCCTGCACATTCCTTTGATCAGGCGCTTTTGTTGCAGGCGATTCCATATACGGATCAAGCTGAGCAACTTTTTACGGAGCTTGCACGCGTGCTGCGCCTCGGCGGCCGGGTGCTGGGCTCGGCGTTAGGAAAACATAGCTTTGCGGCCGAAGTGGCCGTGTTTGGGCATAAAAATTTGGGCTTTGAGACTGTCGAACTCCAAAATTTTCTGGCAGCGTCAGGGTTCGTCAATATTTCCGCCAAAGTCGTCGCGCGCGAGCGCAAAGCGCCACATTTCGACATTCTGGTTTTTAGCGCGACGCGCAGTTGAGCTGCGTTGCGCATTTCATAATTCACCCAAAACATTGAGCCTGTCAGTATGTCTAGCCTGCCGTATCTAAATCCCGAACGCACCGCCGCCCTTTATAAAGCCGCCGCCGAGCGTATTTTGCTGATCGATGGCGCGTATGGGTCGATGCTGCAAAGCTATCATTTGGACGAAGCAGGCTATCGCGGTGCGCGTTTTAGTGATTTCGCGCATGATGTGAAGGGCAATAACGACTTGCTGGTGTTGACTCAGCCAAAAATTGTGGCGGCGGTGCACCAGGCGTATTTGGATGCGGGCGCTGACTTTTTAGAGACCAACACCTTTAACGCCACCCGCATTAGCCAAGCGGACTATCACATGGAAGGCCTGGTGCACGAGCTGAACTACGAAGGCGCCCGCGTTGCGCGCCAGCTGTGTGATCGCAAGACCGATCAAACGCCGGACAAACCGCGTTTTGTGTTGGGTATTTTGGGGCCGACCAATCGCACCGCCTCAATTTCGCCGGATGTTAACGACCCAGGCTTTCGTTTGGTGACTTTTGATGATCTGGCGGTCAGCTATCGTGAGGCGACTTTGGGCCTGATCGAGGGTGGCGCGGATGTAATTATGATCGAAACCGTTTTTGACACTTTAAATGCGAAAGCCGCGCTGTATGCGCTCGATCAGTTATTTGCGGACAAGGGCTTTCGCATGCCGGTCATGATTTCCGGCACGATTACCGACAAATCTGGCCGCACCCTTTCTGGGCAAACAGCAGAAGCCTTTGCTTATTCCTTGCTGCATGCAAAGCCAATGGCGATAGGCCTCAATTGCGCACTCGGCGCTTCGGATTTGCGCCCTTATATTGAAGAAATTGGTCTAGCCGCGCCGCAAGCGCTGGTCAGCACGCATCCGAACGCGGGTTTGCCGAACGCATTTGGCGGCTACGATGAAACACCGGAAGATATGGCAAAGGTGATTGGCGAATTTGCCGACAGTGGGCTGGTGAACATCGTCGGTGGCTGCTGCGGCTCCACGCCTAGGCATATTGAGGCGATTGCTAAAGCGGTGCATGGCAAGGCGCCGCGTGTGGTGGCGCGGTGAATCGAAGTATTTAGTAAAATTATGTCGATTAAACCTTCAATCTATATTGAAACCGCCCTGCATATTGCAATTGCTACACTGGCACAGATGAAATACATCGTGAGCTGGAATTTTTCTCATATGGTTGGGCCGCAGGCAAAGCGGCAACTTGAAAAAGCAATATGCAGCCTGGGCTTTGTCTCGCCGATGTTGGCGACACCGGAAGAAATTTTTGAGGAACAAACATCATGATAAACACAACAATCTCGCCAGTATCCAAAGCTGACGGCAGGTTAGTAACGCATTCGAAGCGTCAACTTGATCCAATTTTACAAGAGCTTTATGAGGTGAAAGCACAACTTAATGCTGAAGCTGGATATAGCTTGGAAGTACTTTTAGAGCGGGCCGGATTGGGTGTTAGCGGCAAAGCGACGCAAAATGACTCTGCTAGTTAGCGTAGCAAACCCGCGTTGTGGGTAACTTTGCGAAGCGAAACGAAGTTTTTCAAAGGTTGCAGGCGCAAATAAAACCGCTTGACGAACAGATAATTTAATTCAATACATGGTTTCCCAATGAAAATTACCGCGACTGCACTCGTTTTTAACCAAGAAAATATCGACACCGATCAAATCATTCCCGCGCGCTTTCTAACCACGACCACGCGCGCGGGCTTAGGCAAGTTTGCCTTTTACGATTGGCGTT
>JBBQBR010000516.1:0-2378 GCA_038317875.1 Lysobacterales bacterium | reverse complement strand
GCCTAAAATTTGCGATCAAATAACGTGCCACGATTGCGATGCATAAAGTGTCAGTCCGAGTAAATGGGATTTGTTTTAATGTGCGTTTGATGTGCGGATCAGGTCGCGCCGCAATAAGTGCGACCAATTTCACCATAATTCAATTTTCGGAGCTTTTGTGAAAAATACATTTTTTCTAGTTGCGATGTTTTGTGCAGGCCAATCACTGGCATCCACGACTGTCATGATCGACGGAGCGAATTGGGGCTTCAAATTTGATCCCACCAGCGCACAGACTCGTAAAAACGGCTCAGCTGCCGCTGAGTTTCAGTTTGAGGTAGTAACCCGCGACGGATTTATTATCACCGGTTTTGTCGAACCTGCCGAAGGCAAGGGCACGAACGCGGAGACCTGCAGAAGTTTTTACTGGCAGCTTTCAAGTAAGAATCCAGCAATCGTAAAAGACTCGATTCTTGTCGCATCCAAGGGCGGGCCGTTTGAAGTGGTTTCTTATGTCGTTAATGGCAGCGAGCAAGGTCAACGTTTAGTTCAGGTCAATGCAAACTACTACGGTTTCCGTGACGGAAAATGCATTGATATTCACGTATCGCAGGCATTTCCGGAAAGTGCGGAACCTGACTACAGCAATTTGCTGAGCTTTGCGAAGTCTTTTCGCTATACCGACGGCAAGTAATTGGTCAGACGAAGCTGTGTGGCCTGACATTGTGGGTATTGAAATAAGTCCATTTGGTCGAATCAACGCTTATTGCAGCGTATGCCATTAAGGGTCTTCGGCACTTCGACACGCCGTAGCTTGTGCTTGTAACGCTATACTTTGCACCTAGTTACATCCAATACAAGACAATCATGAATCCAACACAGCTGCACATCCTCGACGATATTTTGAAACTTGCGCCGGTGGTGCCGGTGCTGAGCATCGCGCATCTGGACGACGCAGTGCCGTTGGCGCGGGCGCTTTGTGCGGGCGGTTTGAGGGTTTTGGAAATTACTTTACGCAGCGATATTGCGCTGGCAGCGATCACGGAAATTGCGCGCGCGGTGCCAGAGGCGATTGTGGGCGCAGGCACGGTGTTAAGTCCGATGCATTTGCAGCAAGTGATTGCGGCCGGTGCGCGCTTTGCAATCTCCCCGGGGGCTACGCCTGAGCTGCTTGCGGCCGGGAAAACGTCGGCAATTCCGCTGTTGCCGGGCATCGCAACCGCGAGCGAAATTATGGTGGGGTTGAGTGCGGGCTACACGCACTTTAAGTTTTTCCCGGCGGAATCCTCGGGCGGAATCAATGCCATTAAGTCATTTGCTGGCCCGTTTAAAGGCGTGCGTTTTTGCCCAACCGGCGGCATTGATGCAGCCCTTGCGCCGCATTATTTGAAGCTCGAAAATGTGATCACCGTTGGCGGCTCGTGGATGGCACCGAACGCGCTGATCGCGGCAAAAGATTGGGCCGCAATCACAGAATTAGCGCGGGCCTGTACGCGGCTAGTCGGCTAAACCATGAAGCAGGCGACCTCGTTCGACATTGCTTACCGTGCGGGCGTTTCCCAAGCGACGGTTTCACGTGCGTTGAGCGGCAGCAATTTGGTCAGCGCTGAAACCCGTAAACGCATCCAAGCAATCGCGGAAGAGCTGCACTATAAAGTCGACAAAAACGCGTCCAGTTTGCGCCGCCAGCACTCCGCCACGTTGGCATTATTGCTGTTTGAAGACCCAACCAGCGACGATTCGCTGATCAATCCGTTTTTCCTCAGCATGCTCGGGCAAATCACCCGCGCCAGCGCGCGCGTGGGTTACGATTTATTAATTTCCTTCCAACAGCTGTCGCAAGATTGGCACGCCGAATACAAAGACAGCCACAAGGCGGACGGTTTGATTTTGCTGGGTTACGGCAACTATTTGGCGGCGCGCGAACGGCTGGAACGCCTACAAAAGCAAGGCACACATTTTGTTCGATGGGGCGGCGTGGTGGACGGCCAGCCGGGCATCTCCATTGGCTGCGATAATGTCGCCGGTGGTGAACTAGCCTGCAGCCATTTATTAGCACAGGGCCGAAAGCGGATCGTGTATCTGGGGGATACTTCCGCAGGTGCGCCCGAGTTCCAGGATCGCTTCTTTGGCTATCAAGCGGCATGTGCGAAAGCGAATATCGACGCACCGGCTGAGCTACACGCGCAAGCTTTTGACTCCACCGAAACGATTGGCTTCGACGCAATTAATGCCCTGCTTGATCGCGGCACCGTCTTTGATGGCGTTTTCGCCGCCAGCGATTCATTAGCCTTTGGTGCCATGCGCGCGCTGACGCAGCGCGGCTTAAAAGTGCCGCAAGATGTTGCCGTGGTTGGCTATGACGACGTTCCCTCCGCGCGCAATTCAAACCCGCCGCT
>JBBQBR010000515.1:0-2394 GCA_038317875.1 Lysobacterales bacterium | reverse complement strand
CAGTCCGCGCCGACTGCGATTTTGACGCAAGCCGCCTCGTCTGTGTTGACTTATGACGGCAACAACAATCTGCTATCCACCGTAACGAACCGCACCTACGATCAAGCCGCAAGACTGGCGAGCATTACCGTCAGCGAAGGCGTGGTGACGGTATCAAGGGGGGATTCGGCACTACTAAATCTAGGCGTTGATCAAATTGCGCGCTAAGCCAATGCCATAAAGCGTGTGCTTAAACTGCGCCACCAAATCGAGAAAATCCTCAACTTCTGCCGGACGTAAGTCATTGCCGCTAAAAGCGTGCGAGTGCGCTCATCGCGCAGAAGCTGACGTTTAGACCATCACTGCCAAAACCGCGCATTCGCGCTTGGCGATGCGCCCACGCTTGGTTAGCACTTTTACTGCGTTTCCCTTCGGGCTCAGGGCGAACGGTTCCATTTACTGATTTCGCAGTGACACAAACATGAAAATTCCGAGGCGAACGATTCGCTCGACGAAAGCTTCAAATATGTCACGGTTAGATCATTAGCTTTTTGCCTTCGAAACTTCGGCGTCAAATTCTGCTTGTGACATCGCCCCGTGCTTGACCGAACTCACGGCGCCGTCTCCGTCAAAAAAAACAGAGTAAGGAATCGTGTCTGGCGCTTCCAATAAACTGTAGATTTCGCCCGCATCAACCTGCAAAACGACGGTCATATCGAGCTTATGCGTGGCTTTAAACGCGCGTACCTCAGCTTCGTCGTCGCTGGCAATGGCAACGACGTGAATCGTGCCGTCGCGGTGCGCGCGATCAAGCATCGGCATTTCTTTGATACATGGGCCGCACCAAGTTGCCCAAAAATTCACCACCAAGGGTTTGCCGCGAAATTTCGATAGCTGAAATTCCTTACCGTTGAGATCGCGCATCATGGTTATGGGTGCAGTGCTACCAATCAGTTTCGTGCTGTTGGAAAAAAATGCGCTCGACAGTAAAAAGCCGCCTAAACCGAATAGCGATGCCAAAATTAGCACCACTACATTTGGCCGCTCTTCCACCATTTTGTTAAACCACTTCATACCCTAGGCTCCTACGGCGTGCTATTTGTCGGAGTGCGTTTTGGATACATCACATAAAGCGGCACGCCGACCGCGCCAAAACTTTTCAAATATTCTGTAATTGCCACATCGCCATTGGTGTAGTCGCCGACCATATAAACCATGCCGGCTTGCTGCATTGCTTGGCCTACCGCGTAGGTGTTGATGGCATTTTTTTCGTTGACTTTGCAGGTAATACACCAGGCTGCGGTCATATCGACAAACACGGGCGTACCGGCAGCACGCAGCTTTGCAAGTGCGGCGGGGCTATACGCAACTTGGCCCTCGGCAAGCTCGGTATGAGCGTCATTTTTAAGCCTCGTTGCGCTAAACAAAATTGCCAGCGCGCCAGCGATCAGCGCGAGCGAGAAAGACTTGCCTAAAATGGTGCTGTCAGCGGTCGAATAGCGCTGTTTGTCCCACCACCAAAGGCCCGCAGCCAGCACCACGGCACCCGCCAGCGCATAGCTCATCCCGGTAATGCCGATTTGGTTGCCCAGCACGCTCAATAGCCACACCGCGGTGATGTAGAGTGGAAAGGCAAGCCAGGACTTCAGGGTGTCCATCCACGCGCCGGGCTTGGGTAGGCGTTGTGCTAGCGCGGGGATAAAGCCGATCAGCAAAAATGGCAGCGCCAAGCCTAGGCCCAAGGCCAATAGCACCAACATCGCGACAAAATTTGACTGTGTAAAACCATAGCCCAAGGCGGTGAACATGCCAGGGCCTGTGCACGGCGTTGCCACGATGCAGGCCAACACGCCGGTGAAAAATGCGCTGCGTGCCGGGCTTTGTGTGGTGGAATAACCCAGATTTGCGCCGACATTGCCAAAGCTGTGGCCAAAACTAACCACGCCCGATAGGTTCAAACCCATGGCAATCAGTAAAAATGCCAATAAACCAACGATCAGCGGGTTTTGTAACTGAAAGCCCCAGCCAAGGGCTGCACCGGCAGATTTAAAGCTGAGCAAAATCAAGCCCAGAACAAAAAATGACGCTAATACGCCAACGGTGTACCAAATCGCCTGGGTTCTAGCCGTTTTCGCAGACGCGCCGCTTTCAACCAACCCCAGAACTTTAAGCGACAGTACTGGAAGCACACACGGCATTAAATTCAACAGCGCGCCGCCACCCAAAGCCAGCAGCAGCGCCAGCAATAGCCCAACGTTGGCATCTGCCTCGGGTGCCTTTTGCGTCGTAGTCGATGCGCCCGTGGCGCGTGCAATCGCCTCGATTACAATGCTGGGGGTTAATAATTGTGGCAATACTTCAGCACCGACTTCGCGAATCGGGGCCGCAACTACAGGGTCCGTGCTCAATGGCGCT
>JBBQBR010000514.1:0-2414 GCA_038317875.1 Lysobacterales bacterium | reverse complement strand
CTTCATTGAACTGCATCAGCTTGACCGCCAGTACCGCGCTGGCCGGATGCTGCTCGTCAAGCTCAAGTATGGCGTGCGGTGTGCTGCGCATAGGGCGTTTTAGCTAAAGCTTTCCGCTACCAGCGCTGCCGCTAAACCGGTGTAGCTTGCCGGTGTCAGTTCGGCTAAACGCTGTTTCGCTGCACTGGGCAAATCCAAGCTTGCAATAAATGCGCGGGTACTTTCGGCGTCGATTTTGCTACCGCGCGTCAGTGCTTTCAGTTGCTCATACGGGTTTGCTAAGCCATAGCGGCGCATTACGGTTTGAATTGCTTCCGCCAACACTTCCCAAGAAGCGTCCAAATCACTGGCTAAGCGGGCTTCGTCCACGGATAGCTTGCTCAAGCCTTTTTGCAGGGCTTTGAACGCAATTAAGCTGTGCCCAAAACCGGTGCCCAGTGCGCGCAAAACCGTCGAATCGGTCAAATCGCGCTGCAAACGTGAGATCGGTAGTTTTTCCGAGAAGTGCTGAAACAGCGCGTTCGCTAAGCCGAAATTGCCTTCTGCGTTCTCAAAATCAATGGGGTTGACCTTGTGCGGCATGGTCGAGGAACCCACCTCACCCGCTACGGTGCTTTGCTTGAAATAGCCGAGCGAAATATAGCTCCAGGTGTCGCGCGCGAAATCAATCAGGATGATGTTGATGCGGCGCATGATGTCGCACAGCTCGGCGATGAAATCGTGCGGCTCAATTTGCGTGGTCAAAGGATTAAATTCCAACCCTAAAGACTCGACAAAGGCTTGCGAAAGCGTCGGCCAGCGCACTTCTGGATAGCTAATGGCATGTGCATTGTAATTGCCCACCGCACCCGCGCACTTGCCGAGCATCACCGCATTTGCCAGCTGCGCGCGTTGACGCTTTAGCCGATGCCAAACGTTCGCCAGCTCTTTGCCCAGCGTCGTTGGACTGGCGGTTTGCCCATGCGTGCGCGAAAGCATGGCGCTATTTGCGTACAGCTGCGCCATTACCTGCAGTTTCGCGATCAGCGCGTCCAAAGCGGGCAACAGCACATCGTCCCGCGCGTCTTTAAGCATCAATGCATACGCTAGGTTATTAACATCTTCACTGGTCAGCGCAAAGTGCACGAACTCGCGCGCGGAGTTCAATTTTTCATCGTCACTCAACTTGTCTTTCAGCCAATATTCCACCGCTTTAACATCGTGGTTGGTGCCGCGCTCTATGGCTTTAATCGCCGCTGCATCGTCAACGCTGAAGTTATTGACCAAACCGCGCAATTCAGACTTCGAGATGATTTTAAACTCAGGTAGCTCGGTTATCTCAGGCGCTGTTGCGAGCGCGATCAGCCACTCCACCTCAACCCGCACGCGGCGCTTGATTAGGCCGAATTCGCTGAAGATCGGCATTAGTTCGGTGATTTTATCGTGGTAGCGACCATCGAGTGGGGAAAGTGCAGTTAGGGGCATATGGTATTTCCGTTGAGAATCAATTTTTTGTTATTCGACTTGCTCGACTTACTCAAAGCGACTTTGAAATTCGACGTCGGCGTTGAAAGTGAAACGATAGATTGCCCCATAAAGATCAAGCAGGTATAGATTGCCAGCATTGTCCTGAGCAAGGCTTACTGGATAATTCAGCGTGATCGTTGTGTTGAACAATTGCGCGCTCTTGCGGGCTACGTAGTCCCATGGAATTTGGGGCTGACCAATGGCTGCTACCGTTTTGGGCGGCGCAATCACAACTTTCGCAACGGCCGCATCCGCGCCTAGATAAAATCCATTAAATGGACTCAATGCGCCACGATAGCGATAGCCGCCGATAACAGTTCGGAAGCGATCAACAAAATCAAATGTCATTATCGGCGCGTGTGTTGCGGTAAATGGCAATGCCGAACACAAACTCGACGTCGTATTGTGTGGATAAAACCCTTCAAAACATGGCCAGCCTAGGTTGGCACCGCTAGGAATCGTCGTAACGGAATTTTTTAGAACGCTAACTTCTTCTGAGTTTCCTTCCCCTACATCGCCAATCAAAAGATCCCCGGCAGTACGGTCAACGCTAAATCGCCACGGGTTGCGCAACCCCTACTCGAAGCCATCGGCTGTCAAGGGCAATTCTAGCTCTGCACGTGCGGCGATCACGGCTAGCTCCATGCGCATAATCGCTGGCCCCTGAAGCAAAGCATTGGTGACATTCGCGGGTGTGTCAGTGGCTTTGTGGTAGTGCGGATAACTGTTCCACTCGTTTTGGATCAACAGCAAGGTTGGCACCCCACGGTTGATAAAGGGCATGTGATCGGAACCAAACGGGGCCAAGCTGGTGCTTACCGTCATGCCTGGGGAATAATCCGCTGCGGCTTGCTGAAACTGCGGCAACACCGCCGAAAGCGCAGTAGAGGTTTCTAGCAATACGTCCA
>JBBQBR010000513.1:0-2422 GCA_038317875.1 Lysobacterales bacterium | reverse complement strand
ATCGCGCTGGTCAGTCAAGAAACTTCCAATTTTGACGAGACCTGGGAACAACCCTGGGGCGAATCACGACTTGTACGTAATCACTATCGCCAATTGCACGTGCGGTTCGCCGAAACCACGCGCGACAAACGAGTTTTTGAAGTTACATTTCGACTCTACGACGATGGCATCGGCTTTCGCTATGAATTCCCGACACAGCCGAATTTCAAACAAGCGCTAATCGCTAATGAACTGACTGAATTTGATGTGGTTGATCCGTCCACCGCGTGGTGGATACCGGCCGGGGAATGGAACCGCTATGAGTATCTTTATAACCGCACGCCGCTTAATCAGGTAAGCCAAGCGCACACGCCGATCACGCTGCGTACGCGGGGTGGTTTGCATATTGCCTTCCACGAAGCGGCGTTGGTTGACTATGCCAGCATGTGGTTACGCCGAGTGGAAGGACAAAAGCTGCGCGCGCAGTTAGCGCCGTCGTCTGAAGGCTATTCGGTGCGGCGGACACTACCGTTCCAGACCCCCTGGCGCACGCTGCAGATTGCCGACACCGCCGGCGGTTTAGTCGAGTCAAATTTGATTTTGAATCTCAACGAGCCGAATAAATTGGGCGACGTGAGCTGGGTGCACCCGGCGAAATACGTCGGCATTTGGTGGGGCATGCATTTGGACGAACAAAGCTGGGGCACAGGGCCTAAACATGGTGCAACCACGGAAAATGCCAAGAAAATGATTGATTTTGCCGCCGCAAATGGTTTTCGCGGGGTATTGATTGAGGGTTGGAACTTGGGCTGGGATGGTGATTGGTTCGCGAATGGTTGGGATTTTAGTTTCACACAAGCGACGCCCGATTTTGATTTTGCCGCTGTTACAGCTTATGCGACATCAAAAAATGTGCATTTGGTCGGGCATCATGAAACTGCTTGTGCGGTTAGCCACTACGAACGCCAGCTCAATGCAGCATTTGATATGTACAGCAAAAATGGCGTTGATCAGGTGAAAACCGGCTATGTCTGCGATGCTGGGCAAATTGAGCGTCAAGATGCTGTTGACGGGCCGATACTGCGCGAATGGCACGATGGCCAGTGGATGAGCAAGCACCATCTTAAAGTTGTGACACAAGCGGCGAAGCATCATATTTCGGTGATCGCACATGAGCCCATTAAAGACACGGGTTTGCGCCGCACCTATCCAAATTGGCTGGCGCGGGAAGCCGCGCGCGGCATGGAATACAACGCCTGGGGTAATCCGCCGAACCCGCCAGAGCATGAAGCCAACTTAGTCTTTACCCGCATGTTGTCTGGCCCTATGGACTTCACGCCCGGTGTCTTAAGTTTGAAAGGCAGGGGCGGGCAGGCGATTCAGAGCACGCTTGCCAAGCAATTGGCGAACTACGTGGTGCTGTATAGCCCAGTGCAGATGGCGGCGAATTTGCCTGAGCACTATCAGCAAAATTTGGCGGCGTTCCAATTCATTAAAGACGTGCCAACAGATTGGGAGCAAACCCGGGTGTTGAACGGTGAAATTGGCGATTACGTGACGATTGCAAGGCAGGAGCGTGGCGGCACGGATTGGTTTTTAGGCAGTGTTACTGACGAAAATGACCGTGTACTCAATATCCCGCTTGATTTTTTGGACCCACAAAAGCGCTACACCGCGCAGATTTATCGCGATGGCGCGGATGCGCATTTTCGCGATAAACCATCAGACTTTGTAGTTGAGTCACGGACGCTAAGTTCTAGCGATGTGTTGACCTTGCGGCTGGCCGCAGGCGGCGGCGCGGCAATTCGCTTCACCGAAAAATAACCCGTGGCAATGCTGCAACTGCAGCATCAAACGCTTCATCAGACTTTAAATTCCGCTGAATACGTATGCATAAATACCTTATTAGATTGCGGCGTCGGTAACATTCGCGTCAGCAGCGGAGCCCACGCTCTGCGGCGTGGCGATCTGAAGGCTGGACGGCTGAACGTCTGGATGTAGCGCTTGCAGATCACGTTTTTTTAGGGTGGAGAATTTTGGAGGTTTACCGTGGTTCTAAAGCGCAAACTATTGAGCTTGGCACTGGCATCTGCGCTGATGAGCGTATTTGCACATGCGAATGCGCAGTCAGACGAAGAAAAAACAACTGAGGCAAAAACCGACGAGGAAGCGGCTGCAGCAAAAAATGATGACGGCGAACTGGATGCGGTAGTCGTTACCGGTATTCGCGGTGCGATCGAGAGCTCAACGAGCATCAAGAAAACGCAGACCTCGATTGTTGAATCAATTTCAGCAGAAGATATTGGCAAGTTGCCGGATAACTCCATTGCCGAATCGATCGCACGCCTGCCGGGACTTTCCGCGCAGCGGGTTGCCGGCCGCGCGCAGGTCATCAGCGTTCGTGGCTTATCGCCAGATTTCGCGACCACGTTGTTGAATGGCC
>JBBQBR010000512.1:0-2424 GCA_038317875.1 Lysobacterales bacterium | reverse complement strand
TAAGGGATTAGCGCTAATCAGATATGTCTTTGCTCTAGCTTGTCTAGAAGTCAGTTGCTCTGCGTTTGGGCAAATAGCTGCACCTGTTCAAGCTGTTCGGGCACACGGCAAGTCCATCCCAGCTCGCGCTTGACGCGTCCGCGCAAAATATCGGCGGCATCCGGCTCACCGTGGGTAATGTAGGTCATCCCTGGCGGTTTTTGCGCCGTTCGCATCCAGGCGATTAGCTCATTGCTATCGGCGTGGCTGGAAAAGCTCTGCAAGGTTAAAACCTCGGCATTTATTGGCACTTCGCGACCGAACATGCGAACGCTCTTCGCGCCACCGGCAAGCAACGCGCCGCGCGTACCACCGGCTTGATAGCCCGCAAGCACAATCGCATTGCGCGGATCGGGGCCGAACGCTTCGATGTGATGTAACACGCGGCCGCCGGTTGCCATGCCCGATGCGGAAATAATGATCATTGGGCCGGAGCGCATGTTAAGCGTCTTTGACTCCTCAGCGCTGTGCACCATTGTCGCAAGGCCAGTCATCAGGCGGCAATCCGCTTCGCTAATATTGTGCTCGTCGTGGTGCTGTCGATAAATTTCCGTCGCATCAATGGCCATAGGGCTATTGAGATAGACCGGCACTTTCGGAATTAAACCTTGCGCCTGCAGGCGCGCGATCTGCAGCATCAAAATTTGCGCGCGCCCGACCGCAAAAGCCGGAATCACAACCACACCACCGCGCGCGGCAACCCGGCTGATAATCGGCGCAAGCTCAGCCTGCGTGTCAATTTCTGGATGCACGCGATCACCGTAGGTTGATTCGCAAACCAATACATCTGCCTGCACCAAAGGCACCGGCGGTTTCATCAGCGGGTCGTTCGGGCGCCCCATATCACCGCTGAAATGCAGCGTTCGGCCATGAATATCTAAACTGATTTGCGCCGCGCCCAAAATATGCCCCGCGCGCAAAAACCGTGCACTGACTCCAGGCATGATTTTTAGGGGCTTCTCAAAACCGTGCGCGCGAAAATATTTTAAGCAGGCTTCAGCATCATCGCGCGTGTAAAGTGGCTCCGGGTTGGCGTGCTTGGAATAACCCTTCTTGCGGGCATAGCGCGCTTGCTCTTCCAGCAAATACCCACTGTCTGGCAGCAATATTGCGCAAAGTTCCCGGGACGCCGCAGTGCAATAGACTTTGCCCTTAAAGCCTTGCTTGACCAATGCGGGCAAATAGCCTGAATGATCAATATGCGCATGGGTCAACAACACCATTTCTATCGTTGCCGGATCCACCGGAAACGCTGCCCAGTTGCGTTCGCGCAGGTATTTATAACCTTGAAACATGCCGCAATCGATCAAAACGCGGCGCTTGTCAATTTCCAACAAATAGCGCGAACCAGTGACGGTGTTTGCCGCCCCTAGAAATTGCAGGGTTGCTTGCGGCGGGGTGGATTGATCTGACATGCGCTTGGGCTCCTTAGGTTGCGGCTATGTGCCTAGTTTGTGGCTAGTCAAACTGAGCGGCTTTGATGTAAGTCAAAGTTTTCGTTGCGCGTGGGCGGTGTGATTTCAAGCCAATAGCGGTGTGTGGGCGTTTGGAGGATTTGGTCGAGAAGTAGCGCTTTGCCTCGCGCGCTCAGTACTCCATACCAATAAGCATGCGAAGAGTTTTCGGTAAATTAGTTCTAGCTTTTAGACGCGCGCGCGGCGACAAACCGTCAGAATCAGCCAGATCTAAATTTGCACCAAAAGCAATCAATACGTACACATCGCTATTTTCTCCGCTACCGATGGCATATTCGAGTGGCGTAGTTTCTTGCCAATCCCTGAAATCTGGATTAGCACCGTGCCTTAGTAATAGCGTCGTCAGATGCGTATCCCCTCTGCCTGCAGCGCGTGTAAGCAAGGTTGACCCATCATTTAAACCGTCTACGTCAGCGAGTTTTTTTTATAAGTTTTTCCCGCGCTGCGCAATTTGCTTCAAAAATTCGCCGAACCTGTTTGTCTTTTATCAAAATGGCAGACATTCTTTGCACGCTCCAAACACTTTGCCCGCAGCATTTTAGCGCCGTCCTGTCATCGTTCTTACCTTTCCGCTAGCAGCCTATTTATAAACATCCGACGCTCCAATCGGCCGCACCTTAAACCGCTGGTGCAGCCAAAGATATTGCTCAGGTGCCGCACGAATTGCCTGCTCAATCAGCAAGTTCACGCGTGCAGTGTCAGCTACCGGGTCCGTGCTTGGAAAATCCTCCAGCGCATCTGACAAAGTAATCTCGTAGCCATTTTCGACGCGTTTGTGGGCAAAGCCAAGCACTGCCGCCCCCGTCATTTTTGCCAGCGTATGCGTGGCGGTTAGGGTGGATGCGGGCACGCCAAAAAATGGCGCGAACACGACATCGCCACGGCGATATTCTTGATCGGGCGCGTACCA
>JBBQBR010000511.1:0-2436 GCA_038317875.1 Lysobacterales bacterium | reverse complement strand
GAATTCTGGGCTAATACGCAACACCGTATCAAAATCCCGAGTTTTCACCGCAAGCTCTGGGTTTTGCGGCGCGGGTAGCACCGTAACGCCGTGTTGCGTAAGAAACTCGACGAAATTGGGCGCATATTGCGCACCGACGACCGGCAGCTCTAACGGCTTTTCCAAGCGATCTTTTTCTAAATTCAACACCACCCCAATCAGCACCGCAAACAGCACCGGGCCCAGCATGGGGCTGACGACAAACGTAGTCATCATGGTGCGCCGATCGCGCAAATTTTCTTTTACTTCCTTCAAAAATACCGTCAGCCAACGCATTTTCACGCCATCAATCCTTCGTCACTGCCAATAATTTTCACGAACGCATCTTCCAGATTATTGCTGCCACCCAATTCACGCAGCGCTTCAGCCGTACCTGATGCCACCACCCTGCCCTTGGCAATCACCACAATCGTGTCACAAAGCGCTGCCACTTCTTGCATGATGTGGCTAGAAAACAGCACACAGCGGCCCTCCTCGCGCAAGCCCAGCATGACTTTACGCAAACTGCGCGTGCTCATAACATCCAAACCATTCGTGGGTTCATCCAAAATCACGTTGCTCGGATTGTGTACCAAGGTGCGGGCAAGTGCGGTTTTCACGCGCTGGCCGTTACTAAAACCTTCGGTGCGCCGATCCAGTATTTCCGCCAAATCCAGACGCTGGCTCAAACTGGCGATGCGCTCGGCAATCACTTTGTCCGGAATGCCCTGCAGATGCGCGAAATACTCAATGTTTTCACGCGCCGTCAAGCGTTTGTAAAGCCCGCGCGCATCCGGCAAAACACCCAAACGCGTGCGCACTTCAGTGGCCTGACGCACGGCATCAAAGCCATCCACTAGCACCCGGCCTTGATCGGGTGCCATCAGGGTGTAGAGCATGCGCATAGTGGTCGTTTTGCCGGCCCCGTTTGGCCCCAGTAAACCGGTGATTTTCCCATCGGGCGCGGTGAAGCTAACGCCCGCGACGGCATGCACGGGGTTTTTTTTATCGCCAAATGATTTGTGTAAGTTTTCAACAACGATCACGGTGCAGGCCCGGTAAATTCAAGAAAGAAAGGTGCGGGCGTAATCTTTTTCACGCACTCGGTATCTAGCTTTTTTGGCGCTAAATCCGCCACAAATTCGCCCGCCAATTTCGGGATGCAGCCGCGCGTCAAATTGATATGGCCTTGTGCGGGCGCAACAATATGCACGGCATTCGACAACCCTTTTAGCACCATATCGCCATAGCGCGCCGGGGTAACCGGGTCGAACTCCCCGGAAATCAACAGCGTCGGCACATTGCCGCTCAGCGGCTCGAAAAAATCTTTTGGTCGCCCGCCTTTCGGCCATTCCTGACATTGCACGGATAGCATTTCCTGCATTTCATTGCCCAAAAGCCGGTCTTGGTTACTCGCATCAAACTTTAAAAATTCATTGTCTTCACTGCATAAAACCGAAAGCTGCATGCCGTGGCTCATCGCATCGCCCAAATTTTTACCGGCCATTTCGCTTTGCGCCAACATCGCCTGCGGGCGGCCACGCTTTGCCTCGTCCATCAATAAAGGCACGAGCGCTGCGGTTTCACTGGCATAAGCATAAAAACGCGCCATGCCCTGCAGCGCGCCGATGCCCAGCGGCAGCTTACTGGGCTTGCCGGTCAGTGGATCACTGATTTCTATCTCGCGCGGATTGGCGGTCAA
Organism: Lysobacterales bacterium; assembly: GCA_038317875.1. Lineage (GTDB taxonomy): Bacteria > Pseudomonadota > Gammaproteobacteria > Xanthomonadales > SZUA-5 > JANNYA01. The sequence continues at coordinate 716 of JBBQBR010000511.1, read as the reverse complement.
ATCAGCAACCAACGCGCTTAGCGTCTGGGCTGGGTCACCAAAGCGCGCAAAGCAGACCTTATCAGCGGCGCAGCGCGCAAACTGCTTTGCCAACGCCTCATCGAGTGCCTGCGCGTGTTCGGAACCTAAAATCAGCTGATTGGGCGCAATACCGTCCAAAATTAGGCTGCGCGTGCTGTTCGGATAATGCATCGCAAACTGTTGCGCAACCCGGGTGCCATAGGAAAAACCAACTAAATTGAGCTGCGGCGCGGCGATTGCGACGCGTAAAGATTCCAAATCTTTCGTGGCATCGGTGGTGGTAAAAAACTGCGGGTCAACGTTCTGCGCCTGCAAGCAATCGCGCACCAGGGCACGCACCGTCGACTCATCCGGCGTTACCAACGAAACATCCTCGGGCATCTTGCACTTAAGCGCGTGGCTTAATCCGGTGCCGCGCTGATCGATCAGCAGTACGTGCCGGGTTTTCAAGATCTCGCGAAAGCCAGGCGCAATTTGACCAAAACTTTCGCTCGCCGATTGTCCAGGTCCACCGGCCAGATACACCGCTGGATCCGCCTGCGGCTTGCGTGCGCTGGAGGCAATCAGGGCGATATGCAGCTTGAGTTTAACGCCATCTGGGTCAGCGTAATTTTGCGGCACTGAAAGGTAGCTGCACTCGGCTTTGGTCAAGCTCAAGCCCTTGCCAATTTCACAGCTTTTAAAGCTCAGCTGCC
>JBBQBR010000510.1:0-2454 GCA_038317875.1 Lysobacterales bacterium | reverse complement strand
GCTTAAAAAACAGAAAAATTGAAAGAACTTTAGGGCGCGGCGTCAACGCGCCCTTTTTTACGGCGTTAGTTGCCGGGCAGCTGACCGATCAAATCCGCCAACACCACCAGATCATCAGGCGTCAATTCGCTGGTTTCAGTGCCGAAATAGTGTCGATGGAACGCCATTACCGCAGCGGGTCTGTCGCTCAAGTCATATCCAATTAGCGCCAGCGCAAGCCACGGGTCGAAGTTCTCCGGCACAGCTTGCCCGGTGTTTTTTGGCGCGGCATTTTTGGGCCATAGGCCAAAGCCGGCCTCGGCAAGGGTCGCCCACGGAAAATACTTGTTTGGATCATCTTTGCGCGCTGGTGCAATGTCGCTGTGGCCCCAAACTTGCTGGGGTTCAATTCCTAAGCGAGTGGTCAAATCCGTCAATAGAGCTATTAATGCTGCGATTTGCGTTTGCGTAAAGGGCGTGCTGCCGTCGTTGTCTAGCTCGATACCAATCGACGCGGAATTTAGATCCGTGCGTCCAGCCCAGCGTGCGATGCCCGCGTGCCAGGCGCGTTCGTTGTCAGCAACGAGCTGCAAAATCTCGCCCTCGCGGCCGAGTAAGAAGTGTGCGCTGACGCGCCCTAGTGGGTTGCCAGTCTGTAATGTCTTTAACGCTTCAGCTAGCGTGCGCATATTCGTGTGGTGAATAATAATCAGCTGTGGCTTTCGCGACTCAAAATTTTCCGACGCTTGCCAACTTGCAATTGGGCTTTTATATGGGTCGGGCTTATGGTTTTGTGTGGAGCAGCTCATCAAGATAACGCAGCCAAGCAGAATTAGGAGGGAGTGGGGCGGTGATTCAATCGCATTTTTAATCATGATCTTCGTCTTGGGTCCAATATCAGCAACAGCATCTCAACTAGCCAGCCTATAACCAACACGATGATGCCGCAGCTTACAACGACGCCGAGCAGCAGCGTGTAGTCACGATTAAGTGCGGATGTTATTAGCGCGCGCCCTAAGCCTGGCAATGCATAAACTTGCTCAACCACCGCAGAACCGGTCAAAACCGCCACCGCACTGGGTAATAAAAACGCCAGCGCGGTCGGTAGCGCGATGGGCAATAAGTGCCGGGTTTGAATGCGAAAGTTGCTGAAACCACGTGCTCGCGCCGCTTTTAGGGAATCCGAGCCTGCCGCGTCTAGCAGTGCGCCCATCAATACGCGCACAGCCACTCCGAACTGCGTGAGCGCCAATGCCAGTGCGGGCAGTAGCAAATACTTCCACATCGGTTCGCCTAACCCTGCGCTGGGTAAAAGGTGCAGGGTCGACGCGAAAAGTAGCGCTAACATTGGCGCCGTCACGAACTTCGGCGTGGAAAGTAGCCCTGTACTTAGTGCGCGCACCGCTGTGGCCGTTCGCCCCGTAGGATTTGCTGCGGCGTAGATTGCCACCGGCAACGCGCTGAGCCAAGCAAGTGATAGGCCCAGCGCGCCCAAGCTGAGCGTAATAGGTAGCGCTGCGCGCAAAAGTTCCGCCACGCTAAAGTCTGCGTACTGAAACGAGGGGCCAAAATCGCCTCGAATCATTCCTGATAAATAGCGGCGCAACTGGCTTGTATAGCTTGCATCAGTGCCGTAGCGCGCGGCCATTGCGGCTTGCACCTCCACACTTGCAATGCGCTCATTGTCAAAAGGGCCGCCTGGAACCGAGCGCAACAAGGCCAGACAGATTGCGACCAGCGCGATTAATACGAATATGCCGCCCAGCAGCTTGTTGATGAGCAGTGCCACAGTCTTCACGATCTAAGGACCCTCATGGTTGCCGCCAGCGCAATAAGCGCGTGGGGTGATGATCCAGCGGGTTGCTCACGAAACCTTCCAGCTCAGGACTCACCAAGTGTTTTGAGGTGTAAAAGAACAGCGGAATGATGGGTTGCGCCGCCATTAGCTCAGCCTCTGCGGCAAGCGCCAAACGCCTCGCTGCCAAAGGATCGGTCGTTTGATGTAGGGTTTTCAGAAGCAAAGTGTACTTTGCGCTTTGAAAGCCGGTGGTGTTGAGCGGTGAGTCAGCAGCAAATATATCGAGAAAATCGAGCGGGTCGGCCAAATCGGCATTCCAGCCGCCGCGAAACACTTGGGTAATACGTTTCGCCCTGCGGTTTTGTACCAGCACCTTCATTTCCTCCTGACGCAGCACGGTTTGTACGCCCAAAACCTGTTCCCACATCACCGAAACCGCCAGCATCAGCCGCCGATTGAGCAAGCTGGTGTTGTAGCGTAGCTCGATAGTTAAGGGATTTTCCTTGCTATAGCCCGCCTGTTGGTAAAGCGCTAGCGCGTTTTCCTCGTTGACGGCACGAGGCTTGGTTTTAGGTTTTACCGCGCCGGTCAATATTGTTGGTAGCAGCGCATAGGCTGGCTCGCGACGATGCGGCCGTTCGACAACAGGTAGTTGCGGTCGGCCAACTTGAACGACA
>JBBQBR010000509.1:0-2471 GCA_038317875.1 Lysobacterales bacterium | reverse complement strand
AGGGCAGGGTGCGGATGCCGCGTAAGGTCAGCCAAGCCGCAAACGGGGATGCGGTTCCGCCGAGCAGTTTGCGCAGCTCAAATAGTCTAGCGCGCAGTGCGGAGTCACGCGTGATCAGGCTGCCACCCATATTATCGCTGTGGCCGGACAAGTATTTCGTAGTCGAATGCAGCACCACATCCACGCCTAAAGCTAGCGGCTTTAACAAAATGGGTGTGGCAAATGTCGCATCCACCACGCTTTTTGCGCCCGCAGCCTTTGCCAGCTTCGCGACGTATTCGACATCACTAACTTTAATCAGCGGGTTTGAGGGCGTTTCCATCCAAACCAATGCCGCCGGTTGCATGAGCGCTGTTTGCACGGCCGAGTGATCAGTCAAGTCCACCAGTTCACAGCGCAAACCCATACGCCCACCCTCATCGACAAAGAGTTTGCGAATTGCAAAGTAGGTATCGTCGGCTAAAATGACGCGATCACCCGGTTTTAGCGTGTGCAACATCGCTGCAGCTGCGGCCAAGCCAGTGGCAAAAAACAGCGCCTCGCCACCGCCTTCCAATAAGCCTAAGGCTATTTCTAGCTGCTCTTGCGTGGGATTGGTGTAGCGCTGATACAAATAGCCATCGTTGAGCGCGCTATCGGCCGGGTGTTCAAACGTCGTCGCCATGTGGATCGGTTGACTAAGGCTTTTGGTTTGCGGGTCAATGTGAAAGCCAGCGTGTACTGCTAGGGTTTCAATGTGTAGATTTGTTAGTTGCGTGGTCATAAACATGGTTGTTTAAGTAGGTTTACGCTGAGTATAGCGATGCTGGCCATTCGCGTAGTGGACACAGACGACTAGCTTGGAGCGTAAATGCGCGTTTTCCCCTTGCGTGCTCGATCAACCCTGAACACACTTGGCGACCCAGATTTACCGATTGCGGATTTTGCAATGCCTTTGCCACATACAAATCCTACCCAAACAATTTCTATCCAATCAGATTGTGCTAATACTCAGGACGTGAAATGGATCGTCCTAAAATTTGGCGGCACAAGCGTGTCGAGTCAATCGCGCTGGGACACGATTGTTGAGTTGGCGGCGAAACGTATTGCCAATAGTCAACGTGTGCTGATTGTGGTGAGTGCACTCAGTGGCGTGACGGATCAGCTTAAAGCGCTATGCGAGGCATTTAATGACGATGCGCGCACGGCCGACCTGCGCTTAAGCCTACATGCTAGACATATAGAAATGGCGCAAAAATTGAGCTTAAGCGGTGCGATGTTGGCGCGCGTGATGCAAATGCTTGAGTTGCTGGATCGGCTTTGCTTGGATACCCGCCGGCCCTCGAATCATTTTGCCTGGCAGGCCAGCGTACTAGCGCTGGGTGAGCTATTGAGCTCAAGTTTGGGCGAGGCGTATTTGCTTAAATCCGGACTCCAAGCGGGCTGGCTGGATGCGCGCGAACATTTGTTGAGCGTCGCCGCACCGAATGACAGTGACTGGGGCCGCTATTTGTCGGCAAATTGCGCGCCTAAGCCATCAATTGAGACGCGCGCGGCTTTGGCGCAGCATGCGCCGTGTTTAATTACGCAGGGATTTATTGCGCGCAATTTGGCAGGCGAAACCGTCATATTAGGGCGCGGTGGTTCGGATACTTCCGCGGCGTATTTTGGCGCGCTGTTGCAGGCTGAGGCGGTCGAAATTTGGACCGACGTGCCCGGCATGTTTAGCGCCAACCCACGTAAAGTGCCAAATGCGCGTCTGTTAAAAAAGCTGGATTTTGATGAGGCGCAAGAAATTGCGACAACCGGCGCCAAAGTGCTGCACCCGCGCTGTTTGGGCCCGGTGCGCGAGTTTTCCGTGCCGATGTGGATTAAAGACACCACCCGTCCGCATTTCTCCGGCACCGCGATTGGCGCGCGCGATCTGGCGCAAAGCGCAAGTGTTAAAGCCGTTTCCGTGCGTACAGGCTTGACTTTAGTCAGCATGGAGTCCTTGGGCATGTGGCAGCAAGTGGGCTATTTGGCGGACGTATTCGCCGCGTTTAAGCGCCATGGCTTGAGTATCGATTTGATTGGTAGTTCGGAAACGAACGTCACCATATCATTGGACCCAAGCAGCAATTTAATCAACGCGGACACGCTGGAATTGCTGTGTGGCGATTTGGCCTCGGTGTGTAGAGTGAAAGTGATCGCACCCTGTGCCGCGATTACCCTAGTGGGGCGCGGAATTCGCAGTTTGATGCAGCAGTTGAGCGGCGTATGGGCAGAAATTGGCGCGGAACGCGTGCATCTCGTCACGCAGTCCTCGAATGATCTCAACCTGACCTTTGTCGTCGACGAAGGTCGAGCGGAGCATTTGCTGCCGGCGGTGCACGAGGCCCTGCTGAAGGCACGAGTGTTGCCTTTGGATGATGCTGAAGTGTTGGGGCCGGCATGGAATGAATTGGATGGGCCACGTGCGAATGTGCAAGCGCCTTGGTGGAATGCCGCCG
>JBBQBR010000508.1:0-2473 GCA_038317875.1 Lysobacterales bacterium | reverse complement strand
CGTCCGCTGGGCTGGTACACCGGGCGCACCGGGCCAAATACCCGGCGTTTGGTGATCGAAGAAGGTGGCTTTTTATACGACAGCGACACCTACGATGACGACTTGCCGTATTGGGAACCTAGTAATACGAACAATCCGAGCGGGAAAGCGCATGTGGTAATTCCCTACACGCTCGACACCAACGATATGCGTTTCACGCAAGCGCAGGGTTTCAACAGCGGTGATGATTTTTACATTTATCTGAAAGATGCCTTCGATGTGCTTTATGCAGAAGCTGTGGACGGCGCGCCCAAGATGCTGTCGATTGGCCTGCATTGCCGTCTGATTGGTAGACCAGCTCGATTGGCGGCGCTGCAGCGTTTTATCGAGTACGCAAAAAGCCAACCTCAGGTTTGGTTTGCGCGCCGTATTGATATTGCGCGGCATTGGCAAACGACACATCCACATCCCACGCAAAAATCCGCTTCAGAGCATGCTATGAACAACTTTCAGACCTTGACCCCGACTCAGCTATCACGAGCCGAATTCGTCGCCGCGTTTAGCGATATTTATGAGCATTCTCCGTGGGTCGCCGAACGTAGCTTTGATGGCGATTTGGATGCGCAAGCAAACAGCATCGAAGGCCTGCATTCGCGCATGAGCGCGCAAATGCTGGGCGCGGATAAGGCATTGCAATTGGCTTTAATCAACGCGCATCCAGATTTGGCGGGTAAAGCCGCCGTGCGCGGTGAGCTGACTGAGGCGAGCACCGCCGAGCAATCCGGTGCCGGAATTCATTTGTGCACAGCGGCCGAGTTCGCACGCTTCACCGAATTGAACGCGGCCTATAAAGCCAAGTTCGCGTTTCCCTTTATCATGGCGGTAAAAGGCAGCAACCGATACCAAATTCTGGCGGCGTTTGAGGAGCGAATCCACAACGAAGTAGCAACAGAATTTAGCCGGGCGCTCGCTGAAATCAACAAGATCGCGCTGTTTCGGCTACAAGCGCTGTAACAAGAGACGTTGTTTCCGTTTCGCTAACTATCCACTCACGACAAAGCCCGCCCCATGAAAGCGCATACGTCAACGTTCGATAAATTCATCAATTTGGCCGACGCCCGGCTCGGCACCCGCGCTATTTCGGTTACCGACGACTGGTTCGCCGACGTCAATCGCTTGTTCCAGCCTACGCCCGCCGTTTGGAAGGAAGGCGTGTTTGACGACAACGGCAAATGGATGGACGGCTGGGAATCGCGGCGCAAGCGTTTTGAAGGCTTTGACAGCTGTGTGATTCGCTTGGGCGTACCCGGCAGCATCAAAGGTGTGGAGATTGACACCAGTTTTTTCACCGGCAACTACCCGCCCTCGGCCTCTTTGGAAGCCTGCTTTATTACCGCTGGCGACCCGAATGAAAGCACCGAGTGGGTGGAAGTTTTGCCCGCCGTGGAGCTGCAGGGCAATAGCCACCACTATCACGAAATTAAAGCCACGCCGGCCTATACGCATTTGCGCTTCAATATCTATCCGGACGGCGGCGTGGCGCGTTTGCGCGTGCACGGCATCCCGTTTTGCGACTGGGCCAACGTCGGCGAAACCGAGCAGCTTGACCTTATTAGCGCCCTGAATGGCGGCCGCGCGCTGGCCTGCTCGGATGAGCACTATGGCCGCATGGGCAATCTGCTCAACCCGGGCCGCGGCGTTAACATGGGCGATGGCTGGGAAACCGCGCGCCGCCGCACGCCGGGCAATGACTGGGTGATCGTAGCCCTTGGGCACCCCGGTCAAATCGAGCGAATCGTCGTGGATACGCTGCATTTTAAAGGCAACTATCCTGATAGCTGCTCCATTCAGGCGGCTTTTGTAAAAGGCGGCACTGACAGCCAAATCGAGACGCAAAGCTTGTTCTGGCGTGAACTATTGCCCGCGCAAAAACTGTCCATGCACGCCGAACACGAATTTGCCGAACAAATTAAGGCCTTAGGCGCGATCACCCACATTCGCCTCAACGTGTTTCCAGATGGTGGCGTCAGCCGTTTGCGGCTGTTCGGCACGCTCGCTAAATGAAGATTTTGATAGATCGCAATGCGCACACTACTGATTGAGCCACTGACCAAACACGCGTTTGCGGCCTTTGGCGATGTCATCGAAACCGAAGCCAGCGCGCATTTCATGATCAATAGCGGCTCCACCCGGCGCTATCACCGGCTTGCAACCGTCGAAACCGCTGCACCTGAAGATCAGGCCATCATCAGCATTTTTAGCGTGCAAGCGCTGGCAATGCCGATGGTGATCAGCATGTTAGAGCGCCATCCGCTCGGCAGTCAGGCCTTTATTCCGCTGCACGGGCATCCATTTCTGATTGTGGTGGCGCCAATTGCAAACCTGCCAGATATTGACTCAGTGCGCGCTTTTCGCAGCAATGGTCGACAAGGCGTGAACTACCGTCGCAGCGTTTGGCATCATCCGGTCTTGGCGCTGGCTGCCCATGACGACT
>JBBQBR010000507.1:0-2482 GCA_038317875.1 Lysobacterales bacterium | reverse complement strand
GAGGTCACGATGTGCGCATTCTGCCGCGTAGCGGCTTCGTCCAACAGCGGCATCAATGTTTTCATTAGTGCGCTGCACCCTTTGGTCGTGGCGTTTCAGCGCGCACTTTAGCAACGTCAGCGGCCGTGATTTGACCGCCTTTGTTGTCCCAACTATTGAGCACATAACTCAAAATATTCGCCACTTCGTCATCGTTAAGCTGGCTCATCGGCGGCATCACAGAGTCATAGTCGGTGCCATTGACCTTGATTTTACCGCTTAGACCATTTAGTACGACTGCAATGGCGTGGTTCGGATCGGCATTGAGATAGTCGGATTTTGCTAAAGGCGGGAAGACGTTGGCAATACCAGCGCCATTGCTTTGATGGCAAACCGAACAGGTGCCGGTAAACAATGCTTCGCCCGCTTTAATTTGTTGCGCCAACGTCAAGGTGCCACTAGCGGTGGCACTTGCGGCGGCTGAAACAGGTGCGGAGCTGACTGCTTTATCGCCCAAATAGACGCTATCAACTTCTTTGCCTGAATATATTTCTTTATTTTCTGGGCCTTCGGTTTTAATCATGCCGAGCGCGCCTTTGTTAAACGCGCGAAAAATCGAATGGTCGACGATTACGCCAGTTCCAGGTACTTCGGCGTGATATTCAATGATCGTTGAGCCGCCCGCTGGCACCAAAGTGGTTTGCACGTTTTCTTGGAAGTGCGTGCCGCCTTCGGTGTAAACCTTATCGAAAATTTCGCCAATCACGTGGAAGCTGGACACCAAATTGGGCCCGCCATTGCCGACAAATAAGCGCACTTTTTCACCGACATTTACTTTAAGGGCGTTATCCCCCAGCAAAGCACCCTCAGAGCCATTAAATAGGACGTAAGTAGGGTTTTCATCAATCGCTTTTTGCATATCAAAAGGCTGTATTCCCTTCTCGCGGTATTTGCCGACCGTGTAAAAATCCCCCTGCATGACGTAGTACTCGCGATCCACTTTGCTTAAACCTTCTGGTGGCTCGACTAAAATCAGACCGTACATGCCGTTGGCAACATGCATGCCGACGGGTGCGGTGGCGCAGTGATAAACATAGAGCCCGGCATTAAGCGCTTTAAAGGTGAATTGTGACGCGTGCCCGGGGGCGGTGAAGCTGGATGCAGCACCGCCGCCAGGGCCGGTAACGGCGTGCAGATCAATGTTGTGTGGCATTTTGCTGTCGGGGTGATTGTTTAAGTGAAACTCCACCGTGTCACCTTGGCGCACGCGAATAAAACTGCCCGGAACCGTGCCGCCAAAAGTCCAAAAGGTGTACTTAACGCCTTCGGAAATCTCTTTTTCAATCTCTTTTACTTCCAAATTAACGATCACTTTTGCCGGAGCGGTGCGCCCGGTCGCGGGTGGCACCATCGGCGGGCTGGTCAAAATTGCTTGAATGGGTTCCCCTACTGGCGGACCAAAATCACCTTTGGCTGAGCCGCCGGTGTCGCTGATGGTTTTCACAGCAGTGGTGTTTACGGTTGCTTTTGCGTCTGTTGTATTCGCACTCTCATTGGAGCAAGCGGCTAGCCCCAGGATCGTAAGGGCGGAAAACAGGGCGGTACGGGCGGTGCTTTTGCGGTTCATAACTAGACTCCGACGACGATAGATAAAAGTGGTTTTCGGTATAGAGATTGAACGATTGGGGGTCACTCCGCATTGATCCTTGTCAAGTAAGTATCAAGGTTTGTCGGCAATTACCGGTCGCTATTTGAAACTTTCAACGCCTTTGCTGCGGAGCGCTTGACTCACGTCAATTCAAATTTCCGTTGCCGCGCTCAGGCTTATAGGTATTGGGTTTCATCACCCTCACGCTTTCTTAAGCCTTGGAGTTCTTTATGTTCAGCACACGCCGTCAATTGCTTTGCGTTGTTATCACCGCTTTGTTATCCGGGCACGTTTTCGCCGCAGATCCGCCTGCGGTTAGTTATGCCTTGGCAGCACAATCAAATAAAGCAAGCGATGCCGGTGTTTGGAACGCCGCGTTTCGCTACCGCTATGAAGGTGTTTTCGACGATGCTTTTGCGCGTGATGCCGATGCCAGTACCGCGCGTTTGCGATTAGGCTGGCGCCAACCACTGGCATCGGGCTTCAGCATTTTTGTTGAAGGCGAGGGCGTCGCTGAGCTTGGCGATCATTTTAATTCAACGGCAAATCGTCAGGTCGCTTATCCAGTCGTTCCCGACGCACGCGCTTTGGAGCTCAATCAAGCCGTATTGGCGTGGCAAGACGATACTAGCCATGCAGCCCTTGGCCGCCAACGCTATGTGTTGGACAACCAACGCTTCATTGGCAACGTGGGTTGGCGTCAAAATGAGCAAACTTTCGATGCGCTGAGCCTTGATACCAAGCTCAACACTGCAATGACCGTGCGCTATGCGTTTTTGGATCGCGCGCATCGGGTCAATGGCGATGAAGCGATCGATCCTTTAGCGCAAGAACGCAACTTGGCAGCGCACAGCG
>JBBQBR010000506.1:0-2484 GCA_038317875.1 Lysobacterales bacterium | reverse complement strand
AAATGTTACAAGCCGAATTCATCGGCACGCAAAATGTGGTTGTGGCTTAAGCATGGGTCACTTGCCTAAAACCTCAAGAAGTCGTCGCACTGCTTGAGGCATTTGGGTTTATTGAACTGCGTCAGCGCGGCTCGCACAAACAGTTTCGCCATCCCGATGGTCGATGTACAACAGTGCCGTTTCATGCAGGCCGTGATCTGTCGCCAATTTTGCTTAAGCAAATTGCAAAAGATATTGGATTAACGGTCGCTGAGTTTTTTAATAACAAAGGGTAGCCCAAAAAAGTTTAGATTGAGCGCCGTCGGATCCAAGCTATTTCGAGCGCTTTTGCGGCCGCTTCCAATTAGACAGCGAAAATTGACGCGTTCTGCTCAAGGTTAGTTCTGCAGGCGGCGCATCTTTGGTAATAACCGAGCCCGCACCAATTGTTGCATTCTCCCCGATGCTCACCGGAGCCACCAGGGCGCTGTTGGACCCGATAAAAACACCGTCGCCAATATGCGTCGTCGACTTATTAACGCCGTCGTAATTGCACGTAATAGTGCCCGCACCGATATTCACGTTCGCGCCAATTTCAACATCGCCTAGATAGCTCAGGTGATTTGCCTTGCTTGCGCGGCCCAAATTTGCCTTTTTAGTTTCAACAAAATTGCCGATGTGCGTGCCTTCCGCCAACACTGTGCCGGGGCGCAGCCGTGCGAATGGGCCGATCCGGCACGCGCCTGTGGTGCGCACGCCGTCTAAATCACAATGCCCTAAAACTTCAGTACCTGCGGCTAGATCGCAATTGCGAACACGGCTAAAGGGACCAATTTTTACCTCATCGCCAAACCGGACACTGCCCTCTAAGATCACGTTAACGTCAAGCTCAACGTCACGCCCTATCTCAATGCTGCTGCAGCGCAAATCAACACGTGCGGGGTCGCTGACACGCAGACCATGATTTTGGCACAGTTTTTTAAGCTGGCGCGATTGCAGGTAACGCTCAAGCTGGGCCAATTCCCATGCGTCGTTGGCGCCAAAGCCCTCAAACGCATCGCTAGTGAACACCGCTTGTGCGGCCTGCCCGTCTAACGCTGCAAATTCAAAAATTTGCGTCAAATAATATTCGCGCTGCTGATTATTTGGCGTCAAGCGCTGCAGCCACCCGCGCAGTTCAGCGCTGTCTGCGAGCAAAACACCGGTATTAACCGCCTGAATCATCAGCTGATCCGGCGTGGCATCTTTGGCTTCAACAATTGCAAGCACGCGATTATTTGCGTCCAAAGCAACTCGCCCTAGTCCAGCAGGCGCATCAACGTGACTAATCAAGACAGCAAAACCAGTCTGCAACAACAGTGTTGCCAGCGTTTCTGGCGATAACGCGGGCGAATCACCGTAAAGCACCATCACACGCACACCGTCAGGAATGTCGGGCATCACGCGCCTTACTGCATCACCAGTGCCCGCTTGTACGTCTTGCTCAACCCAGCTAATCGACAAATTAGACGGCTCTACAGATGCTGCCCTTGCTTCATCGGGCTGCGAAATCTCAGCGCGAACTTGCGCGCCCAAATGCCCGTAAACGATGTGAATTTTTGCGGGGTTTAATGACTCAGCGGCGGCCAAAACATGCGCTAGCATTGACTTCCCTGCCAGCTTTTGCAGTACCTTCGGCCGCGCGCTTTTCATACGCGACCCACCACCCGCAGCCAACACGACAATATGTAAAGCTAAGCTCATCTTAAAATACTCGTTGTTCTAAAACCGCTCGATCATTGACGCAATAATTCTTCAATCCGCATACCGCGGTCGACCGAATCATCATATTTAAAGTGCAGCGCTGGCATTTGCCTGAGCGCTAAGGACTTCGCTAAAAAATGCCGGTAGCCTTTCGATTGCCCATTTAGGGCAACGATACCCATTGCGCTCTCTTCGGGCTTCAATGCCGTCACAAACACCGTCGCATGCGCCAAATCGCGCGAAATTTCAACGTCAGAGACGCTCATTTCCGGCACTAAGCCATCCCGCACATCTTGGTGTACTAGCGTTGCGACTTCGCGGCGCAGTAATGCTGCAACGCGGTCGGAGCGATTAAATGATGCTCTGGCCACAGTGTAATTCCTCATAGACTTTATATTCCAGGCTTGAGTGTACTAAAACAGGCATGTACCAAGCTGACAAACGGGGATTGCCGGGTGCAATTAAAACCTGGGACAATTCGCATGATGAGCGGTGTTGCCCCGATTGACGAGAATTTATGAGGCAATTTCAACGCCAAAGGCGTTGCGCCATCCAGCCCAGGGTTGCGCGGTAGGCGCTACCCTGGGCTGGATAATATGGGCAAGGATAATATGGGCGAGGTTAATAGGTTTTTAACCGCACCGGGGTTGCGTAAAACCCATGAGCAACGATGTGCAAAAAACTGCGTTGCGGTTTTGACAATTGCGTCCCGGCTTCCCAGTAGCCTCATTGCATTCGGCCAACCCTGGGCTGAAGGGCGCA
>JBBQBR010000505.1:0-2484 GCA_038317875.1 Lysobacterales bacterium | reverse complement strand
CGGGTCAACTCTTCCACCCGCACCAACGAACCTTGACGCATACCGCGCAGCATCGGGCTTTCGACTAGCGCTTTCACGGATGGTCCTTTCGCAATGAGTTCCGCGTAATTCCAACCGTAGCGCAGCGCCGACTCATCGGTGCCGGCCGTGCCCTGAATCATCAGCGTCGAATCGCCGGAAATCGCGGCTGCCAAATGTTCACTGACCCAGCTTTTCGCGGTGCCCGGCACACCTAAAAGCAATAGCGCGCGATCCGTCAGCAATGTCGCAATGGCAATTTCAATAATGCGCGGCGCGCCGATATATTTCGCGCTGATGATCGTGCCATCTTCCAATGTAGTGCCCAGCAAATAGCTGCGCACCGCTTTGGGGCTCAACCGCCATTTCTCCGGGCGCGCTTGCTCGTCGAATTTCGCCAGCGCGGTCAGCTCATGCGCAAATTTCTGCTCCGCCGGGGCGCGCAAAACGCTTTCCAGGCCCAGGTTTAAGCTAGAACTATTTATGCTCATGGATAAAACTCCGAGTAAATGCGGGCGCGCAGCTCAAGCTCGCGCTGAAATTGTTGAATAACATCAGAAAGATAGTGTGCAGGCGACACTTTGAGCGCCAATGCCGCCGCGAATTGCGAAACGGCAAGCCCTGCCCGCGCTTCATGCAACTCTGATTCAAGCTCAGTGCGCTGGGAATAATTGCCAATATGGCTGTCGGGCGTATCGACTAGCTGCTCGGATAATCGCATCAGCCATAATTTCGAAATCTCGATAGGCCAAGGTTTAGGCAGAAAGCTAAAGGCAAACGTTCGCAGGTCGTCATCACGCAAAAGCTCGGGCCACATGCGCACCCACGCATCGCAGGGAAGCAGCTTTAAAAGTTGGGTGCGCAACATTTGATGCCGGTTTTTTTGAGGGTAGTCTAATGCCGCAAATCCCGGAGCACGCGCCTGCACTAATAATTTGGCAAGCAAAGGCTCCGTTAAAACACCCAGCTCGACCTTGCTGACTTCACCTTTGCTGGCGATCCAGCCGTCGAATACTTCATTAAAATAAGCATAGCGCAGCAGTGCTTCGACAAAGCGAGTCGCATCCAGGCCACTCAATACGAGCCAATCTAGGGGCTCGGTAACCGACGCCAACGCCCGAATCGCGAATGCGCGGGTGGCGATTTGCCCTTTAGCGGGTGTGATCAAGCCATCCGCCGCAAGCGCACTCGGCCAGCTTTCCGGCACGTCAAGACTGATCCCGTCCGCATCCATTCGTAACGCGTTTGCCAATACCTGACGATTGCGCAGTCGCAACGCGCTGTCCGGCAGACTAAGCAGCAGCAAACGCGCCGCTTGCTGCACGCTGGCAGCGCGATCTGCGGTTAGGCTTTCCAACCACGGCGCATCATCGTTGCTCAAATTGACCTCTAACGCAGCCAACAAGCGCGCGCGCACGTCGGCCTTTTCTTGTGCAAATGCCGTTTGCAAGGCGATACGTGCGGCTACGCTGTCAATGGCGCGCCATTCCCGCAACGCCGCTTCGCGTTCCGGCAGCAGGCCTTCGTCAAAGCTCGTTTTTAGCGTTTGTACGTCCGAAGAAGCTGCGATTTGCAATAGCCACTGATATTCCTTTAAGGTTTGTGCCAGCCAACGGCCCCGCTCACCGGCAACTTTAGCGATTCGGGTGCGCAGGCTGGTGTCCATCGTGTGCAACACCGCCGCCAGCGCCGCATGCGGCAAACGCAGCCGACGCGCTTCCAGCACTTCAAGCGCCTCGTGCGTTAGCCACGATTCGGTCGCAAAAATAATCTGCAGCAGCGTCGCCGCCGACTGCCGAGCGAGCGGGCGTGTTTCAGCGGGTGCGACCAAACCCAGCGGTAGCTGCATTGGCGTGCTCGCCGCCTCCAGCAAAATTCGATTCGCCGCAAGCGCGCGCAGTGCAGCGGCTGGACTACGGTTAACAAAGTGCCCGGCCAGGACTTCCGCTGGCTCAAAACCGGCGGCGCGATTCAAGCCTAGGGTGACGGCTAGGCGCACTGAATCGCTCACAGCGCAACCCAGCGCAAAAATTGGCCATCAGGCCCGGCGTCACTAAATCCCAACAACTCAACCGCATAACCGTCGAAGCTAAACGCAATCGTGTGCGCAACACCGCCGGTTCGCAAGCAAAGCAATAAGGCGGCATTGCCATTGCCCGTACCCGAAAAAATCGGCAGCGCCGCACCATCGCTGTCGCGTAAATAAAACTGTTTATCAAACTTGCAGACCGTCAAATTTGCTACGCAACTGGCCGAGCGCCGTGCAAACGGTGAACGCGCAATTTGCGCGGCGTGGGCCAGCAAACTTTCCGCAAAGTTCGCCACCGCGCGCGGCGCAGATTCAGTTTGCAGCGTGGTATCACCCAACAGCACGCGCTGCTGTGCACGCCCAGAATACAGCGCCAAAGATCCGCTAATTTGCGCGCCCGGCGGCAAAAGCGCGCCGCGCGCGGTGCCAAACAGGAA
>JBBQBR010000504.1:0-2493 GCA_038317875.1 Lysobacterales bacterium | reverse complement strand
GATCAAAGCCGCTCCATTCAAGAAATGCTTTGTATTCACTGCGTCGTTCGGCCAACAACCGATTTGCGAAAAGTGGAAAAAGCGTTTTTGACTCATAAACTGCACACAAATCATTCATGCCTGCAAATGCGCGGAAGCCCTGCAGCATGTGCGCGCCCTTGGTATAGGTAAAGCGGAAGAATTCATTGACTCGATCTAGCTTGCCGACCGGCCCCCATCGGCCAACGTCAGCCCCGCCAGATCGCCATGCAATGTATACGCTATTCATGATTGGGCTCCTTCAAGAATTTGATTGCGATTCAAGGACAAAAGTTGGGCGGTAAATTCGCGGCTGGTTGGCGACATGCGGGAAGCTGGGACTCGATTCAATACCGACTGGATTTGCGCCGGTTCTATGTTGGAAAGCTTGTCCGCCCAGATACTAGCGGCTTTGGGAGTGTCAATTGCAAAATTCTTCCAAGCCGCATGCGTTTCCAGCGGTCTTGCGGCGTAGATATCCGTATAAAAAGCTGATCTTGCACGGTTCGTAAATGCCGCAACGGTGTACCCATGATCGGTGCTTTGTAGCCGCCGTTCTCGCTCAAAATCTGAAAGATTTCGCGCAAGCTAAGCGCCGTGATCAAAACTAGGTGCAAGGCATTGAACGTCGTCCTTTCGTAAAGCCCCCCAGTTCTGATGGTGCCGATCTTGATTTGCAACCCACGCATCGAACATCACGTATCCGGTAAACACGTCCGCAGCGCTTTCAATGCCGATAGGCAAATTAGTGCACCAAATCGCTGGTGGCAGCGCCAATTTTGCTAGCACTGTTTGCACGGCAGAAACGGTGTGCTGACAGACTTTGTATTTGTTCTTATCGGTGGGGTAGTCCGGGTCATGAGCCAGTAATAGCTGATTGCCGAGCACCAGCGACCAAGGCCAAGGCGCACACGTTTTACAAACCACACCCCGCGTTGGCGGCTCAAACGCAAGATCTTGCGCAAGTTCATATTCAACATGGGGCAGGCCTAAACATGCCGCCAATTCGGAACAGACTTTCTCAGCTCAATCCTCGCCAGTGCCGCGCTCTTCGGCTTTAAACAGCACGCGCTGATTGTCATTGGTTCGATACCAAAACTTAAATTTGGCGCCCAGCTGCTCCAACTCGTCCCTGCGGCGCGAATCGACACTTTCAACCTTGAATGAATTCAATTGATGCGCCTCTTCCGCTGCAATACGGCAAAGATAGTCAATTTTTGGCTAGTTCGCCCCGATTTAACTCCAAATGGATGCGAAAGCGTTTCATAGGTCTCCTTCAATATTGAGCGCTGGCAGTGTGTTAACGATCTTCATCGTTTCCAAACTCACCGTAATCACCCGCAAAATAGCTCAAGCGGGTATTTGGGGTTGTGTATGGTTTCAATCAGCCAGTCGTTGGCGTCATTGACGATGCCGCTGTCTTTATCGGTTTTCACGCACTGGCGTTCCACTACCCAATCGAGCGCGGGCTTACCGTTAATCACGTAATCGTAGGCTGCCAGCGGGATGCCGGTGACGGTGATTTTGGCGTTGAAGTGCACAGTAGTTAGGTCTTTTTCTTTGCCAATTTTGCCGTAGCGCATTTTTTCGACGGGCTTTGATGAACGCCCAAAAATCAGCGGCGCTTTTGGTGCGCGGGATGCGCGGCAGTTCTTTGCTCAAGTTATCGCCGTAGCGGCGGCGGTAGTCGGGCGAGTGCAGCAGGCCATAGACGAAATAAAACAAATCTTCCTTGGCGATAGCTTCGGCCGGGTAGAAATCGCTGAAGTGCTTTAAACCGGCGTCGGTGATGGCATCGCGGGTACGTTCGGTGGCGGGCGGGGCAGCGCTGGCGAGTAGATCGGGGGTTTTGCTGGGTTTGGCTTCAGCGGGGCCATCAACGCCGATTCTTGATGCTCGCGCAGCTGCTTTTTGGGCTTTAGCACCGGCGCTTGGCTTGCCTGAAAGCGCGCCCAGTCGATTTGGCTGTTTTCCAAATCGAACAGGTCAATCTTGCTCACCGGCGGCTGTTGATCGCGCAGCGCGTCCTCAGCGTGGTCGGTCCAGTTATTAGTGGTGGCAACAATAATCCGGTGCACAAAGGGTTTTTTGCCCGATGCGGTAAAAAAGCTGTCGATGTCGGACTTATCTAGGCGCGCATCGGTGTCGAAAAACTTGCACTGAATCGCGTGAAAATCTTGCGTGCCGCGCGTTTTGGCGACGACATCAATACCGGCGTCGCGCGCGTCAAGCCCAAGGCTTTTTGCCCAATCGCTGTAGAGCCAAACGTCCGAATACAGGGCGGCAAAAGCGGGCTCGTTGCGGAAGTATTGCAGCGTCAATTCTTCAAAATACGTGCCTTTTTCGCGCTCGGTTTGGGCAGTTTCACGAAAACGTTGCAATAAGCTTTGCAGGGCAGTTAGGGACACGCGACAAATCCAAGCGAAACACAGTCAATAAGCGTAGCACCTGCAAATCTTTGAAGGCATATACAGG
>JBBQBR010000503.1:0-2494 GCA_038317875.1 Lysobacterales bacterium | reverse complement strand
CTGGCGTACACCGAGCTGTTAGGAAAGATTAGCTATGCGGGGCTCAGCGGCTTAATTGGCTACTCCAACGATGTCTTTAATACCAATGAAACCGGCATTTATTACAACTTAGGCTATAGCCTACTGATTGCTGGTGAATATAACTTCGCTGCCTCTATTGGTTATTACAACTTAGATGATCCAGCCGATTACGGCGGCAGCATCGTCGACAAATCAATTGGCGTTAGCCGCGATTTTGGGCCGCTGAACGTGGGTATAAGTTACTTCAACACAAACGGTGCGTTTGAGAATATTTATGGCGAAACCAACGACAGCCAGTTCGTTTTTTCGATGACCGCAACATTTTAAGTTTGCTTCACCCCGCTTCTAGCGGCTCAATTTAAAGACGTTCGCGCAAATCAAACTTTTCACGCAACAAAAAAAGCGACGCTATCCGGTCGCTTTTTTGCCTTTTTAAGGCTGCAACGAGCCCGCTCGCTATCAAATTTTGTGTGATATCGCTCGCCGCAACGAGGCGGCGTCTCTATACTCTGTGCAACTCAAGACGATCAAGCGCTTTTGCATGGATTTTCATACCGCACAATTTGAACCGGATGCTTGTGAACTGGCACACGCTTCTGTGGTGGGTGCGCATGCGCTGCTGCGGGAGCGGCGGCCTGATCTTGCGCCGGTTATGGCTACCGTTGGCGCATCTTTCCTAAAATTTTTTGGTGCAAGCTATGCCGCATTACTTGAGCATACTCGGGCGGCTTTGGGATTGAGTTTTGTACGCATGGCCAGTCGGCATGGTAGCTGGGGCAATGATGTGCACACATACCACAATGAAGAGCATGCTCTTGAATTGCTCAACGGCCGGCTGGCGCGCACGCGATTGCAGCTTGGATGGGGCGGGCTTGAGGCAGAGGAATGGTTGTTGTTAGCGCTATTTTCAAACTGCCATGATCTGCGTCAGCGCGAAAAATTAGGCTATCAAAACGGCATAGGCGCAAACGAGCGCGCCAGCATCGCGGAAACGCATCGAATTTTGCGCGCGTCAGGATTTAACGAGTCCGAGCACGCGGAATTTTTTGACACTCTAGCCTGGATGATTGCCGGAAGCACCTTTGATGCGCGCGCCGAAAGCGTCGAACATGGTCGAGTTCATCCGCGAATCGAAGCAGGCTCGATTGCGGTGCCGGTAAAAAACTCTGCCGCGAATAGTTCCGCCGCTATTAATTCTGGCGGGTCACTTTCATCCACGCTAGGCCGCGATTTCATCGCCGCACATCCAAACTATCAGAGCGTTCCGGTGCTACGACGACGCGCGCACCTGATTCTAGTTTCAGCCGATCTGGACACCGCAAATGTGGGCGAGCCTTTCATGGCACTCGCCGATAGCGCCGTGCGATTGGTGCGCGAACGTGAAATGCGTAGCGGCCGGGATCTCTCGCAGCCAGGCTCAGCGCAACACGTGATCGAGTTTTTAACCGATGGACAAGAACTCTACTTTTTTAAACTGCATCGCTTTGTATCTGACATTGGCCGGAATGTCTTTGGCTTAGGCAAAACCTTAAACAGTCACAAACTGAAGCGGCTCACGGATCAAATCCGTTTGCGCTTCCCGAGCTCAGTGTTACCCACAACCAGTGGCGATCAGGTGATCCAAGAATTTGTACGCTGCGCCAATGATTTATCTGGATAAAACCCCAATTTTGCCGAGTTACGATTAGCTGGGCGATTGCGCGGGCATCGATGCGTATCCATAAACTTGGCTCGTTCCAATTTCGCTACAGCGGTGTTGCAAAACTGCGTAATGCATCATTTTCTACCAACGAAATTACTTGAAATCAAAGCGCACCAGACGTGGCACGTCATTTGCATCCGCCAGTGTTCTGATGCCCTTTGTAGAAACTTCATTGCGCTTCGCAAAATCCCCCCCGGTGCGGGTTTGCGACGCTAACAGTGAACTGGGCTGGCCCACTAGAGGAATTGCTAATGTTTAGAAACACAACTGTTCGCGCAAAACCAGTCACATTCGCCCATTTCTCCTTAGTTACCGGTGTTTTGATGCTTAGTTTGTCTTTTATAGGCAACTGCAACGCGAACGCGTTGGTGCTTAGCAAAGGCGGCAATGGTGACACCACAAGCGACAACATTTTAGTGCCAGCCGGCGTTAGCGCCGGTGGTGCCGACAGCACAAGCGGTGATGTGTTGCTAGAGATGGACGCCAGCGCAACGGTGATTGACACCTCCAGTGGCGACGTATTTTTAGCCGACCGTGCACAAGCAAACTCCGTTGATACCGCCAGCGGCAACGTCACTTTGGGGCGCAACGCAAGCGTGCTTGGGCGTATTGATGTCGGCTCTGGGGACGTTACGTTAGGCGCGGGCGCAACGTCGGGCGTCATCGATACGGGCAGTGGTCGGGTTTCCATCGGTCCAGGTGGGCGCTGCGGCGATATCGACACAGGCTCAGGCAGCGTAGCGCTCAGCGACGGCGCTTTTAGCGGCGCCA
>JBBQBR010000502.1:0-2514 GCA_038317875.1 Lysobacterales bacterium | reverse complement strand
ATCCCGGCGTGCGCCGGGATGACGGTGATACCCGTTGCCTGTTCTAAGGCGGCTATTTAGAAATGGCAAATCAACCTCCTCGCAACGACGTCCCAATTTGGTCGGCTTCCGTCGCCGTCAAGCCAAGGCCCGCAGCAAGCGCATTTAAGTAGCTGTTTTCCGCATCAGTGTCGTTGCTGATCGCCATCAACGAGGCGGCGTAGGTTTCGCGTTTCAGGCCATCACGGGTTTGCCTGACGATCTCAGTTAACGCCGCAGGCGTTGTGATTTGCGCCAATAAAAATTGCTGCGTCTGTGGGCTCAAACCAGCGGTCAGCGCGCGCTCTAGAATCTTGCTGCGCTCGTCACTGTCGATTGTGCCGTCGGCGTTTGCTGCGGCAATCATGGCGCGAATTAAGTGCGTGGCGTCGGCTTCGCGATCATTTTCAGGTGCCGCAAGCATTGCAGGTGGTGGCGGCGGCATCGCGTTTGAACCGGGCGGTGGCGGCGGTATGCCAGCATCGACGCTGCTATCTGCGGATTGAGCTTTTTGTTCTTTAAAATGTTCGAACGCAGCCCATGCCACACCCAGAGCACCGAGGCCAAGCGCGCCCTTGCTTAAGCCAGCACCTATGCCACCGTTGACTGAGCCTAAGCCCGAACCCATCGAGCTTGCCGCACGGCCTAAAGTGCTGCCACCCATCATATTTCCCAAAAGCCGTTCTAAATCAAACATTGCCTGTCCTAATCATTGCGAAAGAGCTGGCGAGTTTAGACCTAAGCTAGACCAGCCCAAAGCAAACAAGTCGCTCACTACACGCAAACTAGAAGTTGCGAAGAGCTTTGATGACAGCTGCGAGAGGCAAGAAAGTTTCGAGATGCTGCACTTGGTTCGTTGACCGAATTAGATGGCGACCGATCGCTCTGTTAAACTTAATCGCGCCCACGAAGGAACGCCCGACCCCATGAACGCCCAAACCGCAAAACGCCCCATTGGTGAATTCACCTACAAAGATTACCTCAGCTGGCCCGCCAAGCCGCGCTATGAATTAATTGATGGCAAGGCACGCGCGATGGCGCCGCCACTCATTAGCCATCAGCAAGTGGTGTTTGAGCTTGCCGGTCAAATTAGAAACGCGCTCGAAGGCAAGCCTTGCCGTGGTTTCACAGGGCCGGTAGGCGTGCGCTTACCAGTGCATAAGGAATCGGACGAATTCATTCGAACGGTGTTTGAGCCAGATTTGCTCGTGGTGTGCGATGAAGACAAGATTGATGCCAAAGGTATACGCGGTGCGCCAAATTTCGTAATTGAAGTGCTATCCCCTTCAACAGCGGCTTTCGACACCATTGAAAAGCGCAAAGCGTACGGCGCTGCAGGGGTTCAGGAGCTTTGGCTAATCAACATTCCCTACGGCATCGTAACCCGCTTTACCCAAGCGGATGCCTTTCGAAATGGCGAAAATCTGTACGCCGAGGGCAACATTGATGTGCATTTGGGCTTTGTGCTGAATTTAGACTTCATGAAAGCGCTACGTGAAGTGGAAGGGCAGTTATAGCTCGATGATGGCCACGATTTGATCGCATCACGCGATCAAATACCGCCTAGCTGTAACTCAAAGGCTGCGCCTTGCCCCAAAAAACGCGATAGCTAAACACCGTGTAAGCCAGCGTTGCCGGCATGCTGATCAGGGCGCCCAGCGCAATCAGGCGCATCGCGTCGGTCGATGTAGCCGCCTGCCAAATTGTTATTTTGTCGACCACCAAATAAGGAAACAAGCTGTAGGCTAAACCCAGGAAGGCTAGGCAAAAAATGGCAACCGCGCACGCAAATGGCTGCCAAGCCCGGTGCCATGCCGGACTCAATTTGGCGTTTTGCGTGGGCTGATCCGCCAATTTGACAATTTTTAATCGCTCCAGACGCCAAGCACATAGGCCAAATAGCAGCAGAGTCAACACTGGAATCGGCGCCAGTAAAAACATTTCACGCAAGCCAAACCAACGCTCAAAAATGCGCGTACTGACCATCGGTGTCACCACACTAACCGCAGCCACACCCAGCCCTGTCAGGCCCAAGGCATGTGCGGCCCAAGCGCGTGCTTTGTGTTGCAACTCGCCATGGGTTTTCATAATTAACCAACATGCGCCCAAAAGCACATAGCCCGAAGCCAATGCACATGCGATAAAGCCTGCGAAAGCCACGTTCGCCAACGTGTAGTGATAGCCCACTATGTGCATGCCCAGCATAAAACCCTGCGCGAGTGAAGCGAGCAAGGACCCGAGATAAAAAAGCTTATCCCACAGGGCTTTGCGCTCCGCTTTCACTTTGGCGCGAAAATCGAACGCTACACCACGCAAGGTCAAGCCAATCAACATCAGTGCCACCGGCATATACAGTGCCCCCAATATCTCACCGTGCGCGCGCGGGAACACGGTCAATAAAATACCAATGCCCAGCACCAACCAAGTTTCATTGGCGTCCCAAAACGGCCCAATGGACGCGATCATGGTGTCTTTTTCGAATTCGTCTGCGCCCCG
>JBBQBR010000501.1:0-2525 GCA_038317875.1 Lysobacterales bacterium | reverse complement strand
ATGCCTGAACCCGCTTAAGAATCCGCATTATTTCGGCGTTTCAGGCTCGCTCTTTCCCCAGCGCGCAAACGGATCTGGAAAGCGCTGCCAGTCGGCAGGCTGAAGCTGCATTTCAGCGTCGTTCAAGAGCGCGGCATCAAGCTGCGCGCGCATCGATGGCTCATCTAAATCCACGCCAATAATCGCCAGATGCTGGCGCCGGTCGCCGTAAGTGTCGTCCCATAAATTCATCAGCGCTTGATACTCATCTGGATCCGGCACTTCACTGCTCAGCGGCCGTGACGTTGTCCAAAATGCATTCTTGTAGCGCTGCCAACCCAATTCGCTAAAAGGTACTGCGGCGGGTTCGAACAGTTTGATCGGTGCAGGAATATCGACGATGCCCGCCCGTACGCGGTGCCGCGCGGCGTACCAGTGTCCGGCGGGCGTGGCCTCTGTCGCCGCACCCACCGTCGCTAATTGCCCGACCCAATCCATGCGAGTCGCTAGCCAAAAAAAGCCCTTACTGCGAAGCACCTTGCCCATGCCTTGATAGATCAAATTATGAAAACGCTCGGGGTGAAATGGCCGGCGGGCGCGATAGACAAAACTGGTGATGCCATAGGTATCTGATTCTGGTAAATGCTCACCGCGTAGTTCCTTCATCCAGCCGGGCGCAAGCTGGGCTTTGACAAAATCGAAGCGATTCGTGCCCAGCACAAGCTTTGCTGGCAAGCTGTCTTTGGCGTTGTGCAAGATCAATGCATCGCGGTTTAAAGCGCGCAGCACTTGTTCAACCCGCTTTAGCGCCGCCGGATGCAGCAGATCGGTTTTGCTGACCACCAAAACATCGGCGAACTCAATTTGGTCGCTCAAAAGATTAACTAAGGCGCGCTTGTCATCCGGCCCAGCGCTTTCGCCGCGCTGGCTCAAAAAGTCAGTGCTTTCAAAGTCCCGGACGAAATTCATGCCGTCGACCACGGTCACCATCGTGTCAATGCGGGCAATATCATTCAATGAAAACCCGGCTTCATCGCGCACCGAGAACGTGGCTGCAATTGGCATCGGCTCGCTAATGCCGGTCGATTCAATCAGCAGGTAGTCATAGCGATTTTCTTGCGCCAGCCGCTTTACTTCGTTGCGTAAATCTTCGCGCAGCGTGCAGCAAATGCAGCCATTGGAGAATTCCACCAATTTTTCCTCGGTACGCGAAAGCTCCGCACCGCCGTCACGAATCAGCTGCGCGTCGATATTGATTTCGCTCATATCATTGACAATCACCGCGACTTTAAGGCCATCCCGATTGCGCAAAACGCTGTTCAGCAAGGTGGTTTTACCGGCGCCTAAAAAGCCGGAAAGTACGGTGACGGGCAAGCGTTTTACGGATGGGCTTGTAGCAAGCGATGCGGTGCTCATAAATAGACTCACTTAAATTAATGTTATAGCATATCAATATAATTAGAAGCCGACGCAAATTTCTACGGGGATACAGGCTATTTGCACGACATCTCGTTAGCGTGAATTTTTTCGATTTCACGTTCAATTACTGCATCGCCGCCGCGCTTGATCGTAGAATCGGGGTCCCGGGGAAGAAACGAGCGCATCATGCCAGCCAATTTCATTAGGCTTTTGAAAGATCTGCCAGTTCGCCGTAAACCCAACAAAGATTCGTTCCCCACGCAGGGGAAATTAGTTCGTCAATGGATCGAGGCGCTACCGCTCGCCAATAGTGGCGTTACCGCAAAGATGCTTTACAACGGGCTTAAAGAACTCAACACGCTTGAGGTCGACGCGCTCGCGCGGCTCGAAACGCTGGAACTACTACGCCAGCCGATCAATTTCACGCTGGGCGGCATGGATAAGCATGTGATCGGCCAGCCACTGCCCTTGCCCCAGCAAAAGCGGCAAATCGGTCAGGTGATGAAGGATTTTCACCGCGAGCTCTCCTTGGGCTACAAGCTAGCCATCGTTGATATGTGCGGGCCTCGGGGCTCGGTGCCGTTTTTACGTGGCCGTTACGCCGTGCTGGCGGTGGTGCGGGCGATGGAGCATTTGGGCGCGCTGCTGGGTAAGTGCTATTTGACATATTCGGAGGTGCCGCCCGGCGCGTGGAGCGAGCTGAATGCATTGTTTTCCTATGCGATCAGTCAAAACCTGCACGAAAAATTGGAAAAAGATCCGCAAGTTGCCGGCGTTTCGATCAGCCCGCAGTCTTGCTATTTGCAAGCGGCGCTGATGTTTTTGACGAACCCGTACCGTTTGACTCAGCGCGAAATTATTGACGTGGAAGCAGCGACAAGAGTTTGGGCCGCGCATGCGGTACTGCGTTTGGACAACCGCGGTGAGGGCGTGTTTTTAATCGACGCCGATATGGATGCAGGTCCTGGTGTGCGCGTGGCGGATTCGGCGCACCGGATTTGGCGGCTAGATTGCGCAGCCTTGGTGCAAACCATTCGTAGTCAGTTTGATTCGGTTGGGCGCGATGGCATGATGACGCCGCGCAGTAAGCTTGGGCAAAGTGTGGTGCTGCATCTCGATTTGGTGGA
>JBBQBR010000500.1:0-2537 GCA_038317875.1 Lysobacterales bacterium | reverse complement strand
AAAGGACGGGTAGCGCCCAGGTCGAAGCACGACACAGCGTCCGCCGAAACGCACGTCGTCGCAGACTTCCCAACGGTCACGTAACACGATCGCTGACGATGCGCGATCATTGAACCCTTCGCGTTTAAAATTTCTAACTTCTTGGTTGGTGCTTATTGATCGGCCGGAAAAACTGTTGTGCTCGTAAACCACTAATTGCGCGGCGGCTTGACCGACAAAAGTCAAACTCGCGAGCGCAGCAGCAATGGATAATTTATTGTTCATAACTACTCCTGAAAGGGGTGTAATTGGTGCTTATCGTTCGTCCAGGAACGAACCGCAGCTCGATGATACGTAGTGAAAATAGTTCATGCGCAAGAACAGCTCTGTGTGGTGGCGAACGCAATATCCCGTGCGTTTAACCTGCTTTTACTTGTGAGAAATTCGTTTTGCACCTGCAAAATATTTAGAAAAATCAGAAGCGTTAGCGTTCTGACGTTGGCCTGATTTGCAGCGTATAGATGGCGAGTCGCGCATCGCTTGGGTCAGCTCGCATATGAAAGCCCAACTCGTGCAATAGCGAGCGCATCGCTAAATTCTCTGCGTACTCCACGCTTTCGATCATCGCGATTTGATTTGCGCGCGCGATCTGAATGAGGTGTTGCATGAGCGCTGTACCTAAGCCTCTGTGCTGCCAGTCGTCGCTGACTGCAAGCGCACATTCACAGCGGTTTTGCGAAACATCAAGGCTGTAGCGGCTTACGCCAACGATTTTTTCTTCCGTGCCTTCTCTTATCAACGCAACCAGCGCAACTTCAGTGACACCGTCCAGGTCAGTCAATTGCGCAATAAACTTTTCCGTGGGATGCGGGATTTGCGCCATGAAGCGCAGCCGCTGGGCGTTATTGGATAAGCCTTCAATAAAACGTCGTTCGGCGCGTGCGTCTAGTTTGTTGATGGGACGTATCAATACGTGCGCGCCGTCACTAAGGTTTTGGCTCCAACGCTGGGTGTTTATGGAAGCCGATACCTTCGCGGCGGGCGATTGAACGCTCGCCGTCGGAGCTGCGTGAGCACCCTCCTGCGGGCCATCTGGGCCAGCACCGCCTTCATTGTCCCAACGCTCAATAACTGTCTGTGTCAATAATTTCTGCGTCAATAAGTCCTTAGCCAATCGTTCTTCTGGGCTGATCGGCGTGCTTATGCTTGGCTCCGTTGGCAAACGACTCATGCAAATCTCCTCGCCTTTTTGGGTGCTTCTGATATCACCGGCACTGCAGAGGGATTGCTGGCTTCTGAAATTTTAGCGTGAGACTTTGCGGATGCTTGCAGATCTATAACTTTGATTGCTGGTTTGGACTTTAATGCGGCAAGCAGTGCATAGGCAGCCGCTTCTGACGAAGCTGGATTTTGCCCGGTCACCAGCATGCCATCGGTGATGACGTAAGGCTGAGCATTGCCGACTTTGGTGTAGGTGGCACCTTTTTGTTTTAGGCTATCTTCAAGTGAAAATGGCACGACATCGCTCAGGCCAGCGGCTAGCTCTTCGCTGTTGCTAAAGCCAGTGACTTTTTTATCGCTCAGAATAAAGCTGCCGCTGGCATTTTTTAACTGAAGTAGCGCTGCGGGCGCGTGGCACACCGCTGCAACGGGTTTGTGCGCCGCAAACATTGCTTCCAATAGTGCAATGGAATCGGGGTCATCGACTAAATCCCACATTGGGCCGTGCCCGCCAACACAAAAAACCGCATCAAAATTCGTCGCGTTAAGCGATTTAAGCTTGAGCGTTTTTGCTAAACGCGCATTTGCTTCAAGATCATCGGTAAAGCGCTGAGTGGCCTTGGTTCGCGATTGCGGCGCGACACTTTTCGGATCGATGGGTGGTTGACCGCCGCGTGGTGAGGCTAAGCTAATCTGTACATTCGCGTCTTTAAAAACGTAGTAGGGCGCTGCAAACTCTTCCAACCAAAAGCCGGTTTTAGTACCGGTGTCGCCGAGCTCGGCATGCGACGTTAAAATCATCAAAATTTTCATAATTTGTATTTACCTAAATTAACACGGGCTATTAAGCAGGGTCTAAGAGGTGAGGCAAAAATCCGGCTAGTCTTGCGCCACCCGGATGACCAATTTGCCGAAGTTTTGGCCTTCGAATAAGCCGATAAAGGCCTGCGGCGCAAGCTCCAATCCATCCTGAACATCTTCGCGAAATTTTATTTTTCCTTCTTTAAGCCAATTGGTCATTTGGTTGGAAAACTCGCTAAAACGGGAAGCGTAGTCTGCAAAAATAATGAAGCCTTGAATTTTGATGCGCTTCGTCAGCAGCGTGCGCATCGCGCCACCAAGCCGGTCTGGCGCATCGCTAGGCGCTGAATCGTTATAGTTTGCAATCAGGCCGCATAGCGGAATGCGGGCGCTGGTATTGAGTACAGGCACAACAGCGTCGAAAACAGCGCCCCCCACACTTTCAAAGTAAACGTCGATTCCCTTTGGGCAGGCTGCAAAAAGCGCCTGGGACAAATTTTCACTGTGATGGTCAATGCAGGCGTCAAAGCCCAATT
>JBBQBR010000499.1:0-2540 GCA_038317875.1 Lysobacterales bacterium | reverse complement strand
CTACAGTTTCAAACCGGGCGTTTCTTCGAATGCTACAACGGTGCCGCCGGGCTGCAATACCTGATTCTTCTAGGCGCGTTTGTGCCGCTTATTTTTGCGAAAATATTGCGTCGCTCAGCGCTAGTTTGGCTACCTGCACTGCTTGGCGTGGTGCTACTCATGGCGCAAATGCGCTATCTGCGCTATCCAATTCCCGCGCTGATGTTGCTTTCAGTAGCCATGGTGATCGGGCTCTACGCGTTGCGCACGCGCGTTGTTCTGATCTTGATTTGTGGCGTGATCGTCGGCAATTTCCTCCAACAGGTTAATGGAAGTTATGCTGTGCGGGCTGGAGTTTTACCGTTCGCACACCTGTTAGGACGGGAACGCGCCAACGACGCGTACTTACTAGAATTTGCACCAGCGCACTTGTTAGCGCGTCAAATGGACGACGCGTTGGTGGTGCAGCCGTTTAGTTTAGGCGCTGCCTTGCCAGAGTTTGATGTGCGCGCGAGCGCGCCGGTTTGGCATAACCAGCGCATATATTCGCTTTGGAGTGCCGCGATTTTTGCGTCCGCAGAAAATAAGCGCGTTGCCTACCAAGCAGTACTAGATGAGGTATCACCCAGTGATGTGGTCATCGGTGACCAACAACAGCTGGATGCGCAATTGCTTACCCTGATCGCAGAGCAGGGGGAGCTTGTCGAACGCATAGGCCGCGCACAGTGGTGGCGCATGCGTTGGCCAACATTGACGCCTAACAGCAGCAGCGAAAATAGCGGGAGCATCCTTTTGCCAACAAGCCGCTCAATGATTGTGCGCTGGCGCGCGACGCTGAAGTGCAATATCGGCGCACCTGGTATCAATGTTTCGATACGGTGGTACACAGACGGCGTCTGGAACGGGCAAGATAACGAATGGATGGCCTGCGATCCAATAACTGGCGCGCTTGCGGTTAACAAAATCGTACGTTCGCGCCTTCCCGTGGATCGCATCGACTATATCGCTGAATCAGGCTCGATTATATCTTCCACGTTTTCGGGGCTAACCTCGCGCTACCCAGAGCGAAACCGACGCAAACACCCTTTTTCCTGGCGAACTAGCGCAATTGCCAATGCGTCGAATTGATTTGAACCTGCGTGCAATTCCGCAGCCGATGCGCTACGTCCTGACCGGCGCCTTTGTTTTCTGTTGTGACTGGGCCATGTTTTATATTTTAGTGCACCTCAGCAACAGCGCCAGCATCAGTAACTTTGCCTCTAGGGCCTTGGCTATCCCGATTAGTTTTTACCTACAGCGCAGGTGTACGTTTACCGGCGCGCAGACGAAAAAGACACCGACGCAACTTTGGCGTTTTTTATTGTTGTGGGCGCTGGCTACAGCGGCCGGTGCGCTAATACTTGAGGCAATTCGCGCGCCCTTGGGTGCGAATGCGGCTAGTTTAGTGAAAATCCCGCTTGAGATTGCGATCGCCTTCATCAACTATTTCGCCATGAAGCATTGGGTATATCGTGCAGAAAAACCTTTATGAGTACTGAGCAATACGCCATAGCCGTGGTAATCCCTTGCTATCGAGTTCGGCACAAAATCATGAGCGTCATTGCCGCAATTGGCCCCGAAGTGGGATGGATTTTTGCGGTTGATGATGCTTGCCCAGATCAGTCGGGTAACTTCATTGAGAGTGATTGCAGCGACCCGCGTGTCAAAGTCTTACGCCACGCCAAAAATGGCGGCGTCGGGGCGGCAACATGCACGGGTTTTGCCGCCGCGTTACTGACCGGTGCCGACATCGTCGTTAAATTAGATGGCGATGGGCAAATGGATCCTGCGCTGATTCCAAATTTAATTGCCGCCATTATTTTAGGCCAAGCCGATTTTTGCAAAGGCAATCGCTTTCATCGGTTGGGTGACACGCGAGGCATGCCGGCGCTGCGAATGGTTGGCAATGCCGGGCTATCACTACTCAGCAAGATCTCCACCGGCTATTGGCAGATATTCGATCCCACGAACGGATTTTTGGCGATTCATCGCAGTGTTTTAGCTGAACTTGATTTGAAATCGTTGCATCCGCGCTATTTTTTTGAGTCCGATTTGCTTGCACAGTTGGCCCTAATTCGAGCCCGGGTGCGTGACTTGCCGATGCACGCAGTTTATGCCGATGAAATTTCAAGCATGCGCCCATTGCATGTGATTGCGCCCTTTACCTATGGCCATGCGCGCAATTTGCTGCGCCGAATAACGTATCAATATTTTGTCCGTGGCTTTTCTTTGGCATCCATACAACTGGTGCTCGGCCTGCCGATGTTGCTTTTCGGTGTCGTTTTTGGTGTGCTTACGTGGCATAACTCAATCAGCACAGGCATAACCGCGACCGCAGGAACGGTCATGTTATCGGCGCTACCGATAATCTTGGGCGTAGACTTTTTACTTTCCTGGCTAAATTTTGATGTGCACGCGGAACCTCGCGATGCGCTTTGGCCAATGCTTAAGTCAAGGCAAAAAGTAATCGCAACTGATATCGAATGAAGGCCTTAACTATCCCGGCACCTTCGCCACCAAAA
>JBBQBR010000498.1:0-2584 GCA_038317875.1 Lysobacterales bacterium | reverse complement strand
GAATCAATGAACTTGGTCGACGCCGCCGCGAAATATCATGATCTATTTGAGAAATTGCTAATTGTTGGGCTGATTACCGGCGTACTTGCACTTGCGGTTGCGCCCCTGATTAAGCGCGGGATGCATGGGGTCAAGTAGTGGGCGCTTTTTAGCTTATACGTCGAAATTGTCGCCGCTCTAACTCAAAGGTAGCGCGCCAATAATTCCTGGCAAACCGCGCTCTTTTGATCGCTTTCGCAGTGCTTGCGAATCGCCCCGCAGGTGGCGGTTCCCATGGTGTTGAACATTTTGATGGCGGTTTCGGCAAACTCTTTTTCTTGCGGTGTTTTCGCGCGCTCTTTGCCCACGGCAGCCTCACTGGCTTCGACGACTTGCGCCATGCAGGCTTGATACGCGTTTTCGACTTTATTTTGACAGCCTGACAGCAGCGCCAATACGCTTAATAAGCCGATAATTTTTTGCTCACGCGTCATATTCAAACTCAATTTAGTCCGCGCTTTAATATCACTTCCAGAACAAACTTACTGCCAAAAAATGCCAGCGCCAGCAGCGCCATGCCGACTAAGGTTGCAATCGCCGCTTGCCGACCGCGCCAGCCAAAGCGCCAATTCCCCAGTAAAAGTGTTCCGAAAACCAGCCACGCGGCGATCGTTAAAACCGTTTTATGCACCAAATGCTGGGCAAACCAGTTTGATATGAATAAGCCACCGCTCAACAGGGTCAGTGTCAGCAATAAAAAACCAACCCAAATCAGCTGAAATAATTGGCGTTCCAAGCGGCTGAGCGGCGGCAACCACGCGCCAAACTTGCGCCAGAACTTGCCCCACGCATTCGCGTTCAAACCACTGCGCTGTGGACTGCGTAGACGCCGTTCAACCACCAACAACAGCACGGCCTGCGCACCCGCAAGCGACAGCGCAGCGTATGCCAATAGCGCAACGCTTGCGTGCAGCTGTATTTGCCAGCCCTCAAGTACTCGAGGTGTGCCTGCCACTAAAAGATGCAGCAAGGTAGCCAGCATCGCGATCACAAAACTTAATAGCGGCAAAAATCGCTCGCCCGAACGCAGCAATGCGGTGCTCGCCAGCATCGCCATCAGCGCACTGACCCAGCTTAAGCTGGCATAGAAATTCAACGAGCCAGACAGCGCCAAACCCGCGCACTGCAGCGCTGCGGCGCACAAGCCGAAAATCCAGAGCGGCCGCCGTTCAGGGGCGACATCGGCATCTTTTAGCGCCGAATAGCCCGTTTCAGTGCCAGCAAACATCGCCCAACAAATGGCGGCATAAGTTAAAACGGCTAAAATCGCAAAAAGTATAGTCATGGCAAAATGCTAACAAGAAATGCTGTAGGTGTTTAGAAAACTTCGACGCGGCGCTCAAAATGCTAAAAAGACACCGGCGCGAACCAAAAGTTAGGTGTTGAAAAGATAATTCGACTTTTTTGGACTTTGCCGCCTTTCCGAGTGCTTTTACCAGTGCTAAGCTGGTTTTTTAGGATGGAGATATCGTCAATGCGCGCTCTATTAGTTTGCTCTATAGCCCTGGCCGCTAGCCAAATGTGTACCGCCGCTCAATTCGAACTCAGCCGCGCTGAACTGCGCAGCATGACGCAATTGTCCAAGGGTGCCACGCTAGACATAGCGGCCCTGCCTTTGAATAGCCAAATTGCCGCCAAGGTGCGGCTAAAGCGCATCGAAATCTATGCACCCAGCGCGCGAATTTATTTAATGGATAGCACTGGTAAACACGAAATCGCTCGCAGCGATTGGGCGTGGTTTATTGCTGACCATTCTGCGCCTGACGCACCGTTGCTGAGTTTGGGTATCGCACCGGATGGCAGCCGCGCGGTCGGAACACTCATCGCTGCGGACGGTACTTTTGATTTGCAGGGGGAGGCGAAGTCCGGGGCACTTTCACTGAGGGTGCTTGAGGCCAGCCGACTTGCACCTGAGGGCAAGGCGTTAACAACCTCGTGCGGCGGCGCAGTACCGGTATCAGGTTTAGATCCACTCGGCTTCCCTATTAGCGCGCCAAACTTCAACGGTAGCAGGCCGATTGCTAGCCCAAATGCCGCCACTCGCCAAGCCGTGATCGCAGTCGATACCGACAATGAATTGCTGAACTTAAAGTTTGCGAACAACACCACGTCAGCGACAAATTATTTTGCCGCCCTGTTCGCAGCGATGAACGTGATTTATGAACGCGATGTGGATTTAACGCTCGTCCAAGGCACGACGTTTCTGCGCACCACGCCTGACCCGTTCAACAACACCGACACCAACGCGACACAGGCGCAATTAGTTGAATTCGGCAACCATTGGCAAGCGAACCAGGCAGCCACTTCACGCGTCCTGTCAATGCTAGTTTCTGGCAAGGCCAGCAGCAATTTCAGCTCCTCAGGCATCGCTTGGTTGTTGAACAATGGCGTGTATTGCAACCAACGTAACGGCACCGGTGGCGCTTACAGCGTCAGCCAAGTATTCAAATTTGCGGGCAGCACCGCAAGCAACGATGTGCAAGTGATTGCGCACGAACTGGGCCACAACTTTGGCCTCAATCACACACATTGCACTTCGCTTACC
>JBBQBR010000497.1:0-2609 GCA_038317875.1 Lysobacterales bacterium | reverse complement strand
GACTCTTGTTAGCCAAGAGCAAGCCCATGCACGCCGAACAACTGTCTATTCCGGGAAATTCATCGCCACCGTGCGATAGCCAGCGTCGACATAAGTAATCTCCCCAGTTATGCCAGATGCCAAGTCCGAGCATAAAAATGCGGCGACATTACCGACTTCGTCAATGTTGACGCTGCGCCGCAGTGGTGCGGTTTGCTCGACGTGATCCAGCATTTTTCGGAAATTTGCAATACCGGCGGCGGCTAATGTTTTGATCGGCCCAGCCGAGATGCCATTGACGCGGATGCCTTCTGGCCCGAGATCTTGCGCCAGATAGCGCACGCACGATTCCAAGCTGGCTTTGGCTAAGCCCATAACGTTGTAAAAGGGCAGGGCACGTTCGGCACCCAAATAGCTGAGCGTCAACACCGAAGCTTTGCGCCCGGCAAACATCGGCAGCGCCGCTTTTGTCAGAGCCGCGAGCGAGTAGGCACTAATATCGTGCGCAATCGCGAAGCCTTCGCGGGTAACGGCGTCGACAAAGCGTCCCTGCAATTGTTCGCGCGGTGCGAAGCCGACCGAGTGAATCAAAATATCGAATCCGTCCCAGTGCATTTTTAGTTGCTCAAACAAATTGGCGATTTCATGATCATGCGCCACATCGCAAGGCAGCACGATGTTCGAGCCAGTTTCAGCCGCCACCTCTTCGACGCGCGACTTTAGCCGTTCGGTTTGATAACTAAACGCCAATTCCGCGCCTTCGCGGTGCATCGCCTTGGCAATGCCATGCGCAATCGAGCGTGCGCTTGCCACGCCGACAATCAGTGCGCGCTTACCGGTTAAAAAGCCCATGATTTGCTCCAATTTTGAAAGTGCGAACGATAGCCTAGAAACCGCGCATTTGCTCAGCACGTCTTAGAAACGTGTGCGAGTCAAAGTGATGTGGAAACCTGATGGGCGCATGTATCAGCGGAGCTAGTGCAGCTCCAGACACACAAACTAAAAAAATAGTTTAAGCGCCAAAGGCGCTTAAATAAACATCACTTTGACTCGCACCCCTTAGAAACCGCGCATTTGCGCGGTGCTTAGCGAGGTGCCAACGCCGCTTCCAGCGCCGCGATGTAGCGCCTTTTCGCACCCGGATCGTAGTCAAAATACAAATCTGGCTCGATTAGCTCAAGCTCCATCAATAAGAATTTGCCGTCCGAAATAATGCCATCCACACGTGCATAAACTAGATGTCCACCAAATGCGGCAATAATTTTCTGCGCGGTTGCTAATACTTCCTCAGACACATCAATGGCGCGATAATTGCCACCAAATTGCGATTGCACGCGAAACTCACCCGTGCTGGGCGTTTTTAGGACCGCATGCGAAAATTTGCCGCCGAAAAATAGCAGCGACAGCTCGCCGTGTTCTTGAATTTCCGGCATGAAAGGCTGAATTAGTAAATCGCGTACCGCCGCGATAGTTGTGTATTCCGCCACGACGCTGGCAACCTCAGAACGCTCAAAAAGGCGGGTCAAATAGGCACCGCCAGAAACCGCAGGCTTGATAATCACTTTTTGCCAGTGGTTGGGAATTAGCGTTGCCAAATCCAAGCCGGAATTCTTTGCAATAAATACTGTCGGAATAATATCCACGCCCAGTTGCTGCAATTCTTTCAAATAAAATTTATGTTGATTTCGGCGAATGGCAGCAATCGGGTTAATAGTTTTGATTCCCAAATGCGCTATCTTTTCCAGCCAAGCGGCGAACGTTTCAGGATGTTCAAAATAGTCCCACGTCGTTCTAAAAATCAAACATTGATAGTCGCTAAAATTAATCCCTGGATCGTTCCAAACCACTACGTCGGCCTGAATGTGTGGGCTAAATTCCTGCGCGATGGCGCGTTCTTTTTCTTGCATGCCCGGCCATGTAGCGCAGGTCAGTAGTGCGATTTTCATGGTCTGATTCCCAGTGATGTAAAAAAGGCCCAATACTTAGGCGCTAAAAATGCCGCACCAACATCCGCGCCAATAATTTTTCCTGTAACGTTTTCGGTGCCGCCAATCCTAGCCGCGCCAATTTCGCTTGCTCGACGGTGCTAGGCGCGGCATTTAACAACGCGCCCGGCAATGCACCCAACAACGCACGCACAGTTCCGAGTTTGGTCTGCGTGCTGGCCTTCAAGCGTGCCAAGGCGGGCAATAGCGCCAATTCTTCGTCATTAAAGTCCGAGCCAAAGGGATAGCGCGGGTAGTTGCCTTGCTGGGTAAAGGCTTTAAGCGCATCACTCAAATGCGCTGGCGTGTTGCGTTGCCAGTGCGCGGGCGCAACGAAATCTGGCGCCAGCTTTCCTGCGCTTTTTGCTTTTGCGATCAGCTCCGCTTGGAAGCGCGCATCGCAAATAGCCAGTAAGCGCTGGATTACCACTTCGTCGCATTGCCCGCGTAGATCCGCAATGCCGTATTCGGTAATGACCAAGTCCCGCAGGTGGCGTGGAATGGTGCAATGGCCGTAGTGCCAGATGATGTTTGAGCTGGACGAGCCACCGCCTTCGCGGGTGGCGCGCAACATCAGCACGGACCGGCCGTTCGGCAGCGCGTGCGCCATCGCTACGAAGTTATATTGGCCGCCCACACCGCTGA
>JBBQBR010000496.1:0-2641 GCA_038317875.1 Lysobacterales bacterium | reverse complement strand
CGATCGCGCGATGATCTGCGGCAGCCCGCAAATGTTGGCCGATTTTCGAACGATTCTGGATGCCCGAGGCTTCAATGCAGCGCCTAGAATCGGTGTGCCTGGTCACTATGTTTTCGAACGCGCTTTCGTGGAAAAATAAATCACCAATTTGCGATTTCGTTTTTGCACTGTCGCAAGCATCTTAGCGGCTAGTCACCCGCACACCCCGAACGTGGCTTACGCCTGCACTTTCGGCCTCGGTCCAAACCAATATCGCTTGATCCTGGTAAACCGCAAGTTTAGGCACGCCGATATTGCGGCCACCCGCTAATTCAGCAACGTTAACTTCGCTGAGCTTTTCCAAGCGCGCATTCAGTAGCCGCAATTTAAGCGCACTGATGCCTTTCGCACTTTGCCCCAGCCAGCTGACCAATAAGTCGGCACCAAAGGCCGCAGCATCGGGCCGCCCTAGCACTGCCTCACCTTTTTCTAACACCACCGGCGGCGCAGCGCTGTCCAAATACTTCGCGCGCACTTGTAGCTGCCCGGAAATAAGTGTCGGCCAGATTGCAGCGGCACGTTTGCCAACAACGGCTAGCGCCGGGCCGTTGGTTGGGCAACCGGCAATTTTCCAACCATCCTCGTTGACCGACTGTGTGGCTTGCCAGCGGCCGGCTTGATAGCGGGCCGAGGCAATATCACGAATTTCCGCGTCGCTGCGATCACGAAATAACGCAATCGCGCCCGCGCCGTCGGTAGTCAAGTCTGTAGAGCAGCAAGAACACACACGCGCGTCGATTTCTTGTGCGCGGTGCAATACTCCGGCGCGGTCAATTTCCGCGCTGCGTAAGCTCATCGGGGCTTCTGCGCCATGTTCGTGATCGCTATGTGCGCTGTCGGTCAAAGTATTGCGCCCATCCAACCAAATCATCAGCATCCGGTCCCCGCTGAGTGGCGCCATTGAGACAAATCCGTGTTCCGTCGGCGTCGCATCTGTGTGCGGAATTACCGACGTCTGCCAGCTTTGCCCGGCATCGATTGAGCGCGTGGTATGAATATCATATGCATACGGATCCGCTTTGGATTTTTCCAGCCAATAGCTCAACCAGTCGCCATTTTTAGCGATGCTGACACTGGGGAAGTCGATCCAATTGACAAACCAATTGCAGCCTGACGCGACCGGTTTCGCCGCGCCCAGAATGCCGCGCGCGTCTAAAGTAGCCGTGTACAAAGTAGTGCAGCCGGCGGCACCTTTTTGCTGCCAAGACAGCACAAAGCCGGTTTTAGTGGCAACCACATTGGGCTGGGCGGTGCTGCCTTCAAGCTTTAGCGCTAATGGCGTGAGCGTCAGGCTTGCCGCATTGAGTGCAGCGCTCAAAAAAATCAGGCACGCCGCCGTCAGCTGAGTTTTAGTCACACCCGTTCTCCAGTTTATAAAAATTTATTGGCGCAACTAAATTTGAGCTTGTAATTTGCGCCTTGCTACAGCTTAAAGGTATTGCAAAATCATGCCACTGGCTAGAACTCGTTATGGTGTTGCGTCAACCAAACATGCAGCGCATACATTGCGCTAGCGGCATGTTTACCGCAGTGAGTTGATTGACACAAAGCCGCTCGAATCGAGGAGATTCAGTGGATTTTGCGGTTTGCGGTGCTGCTGGGGCCTGGATGCGGCTATTGTTTAGCGCATAGTTTGATCTAGGATCTATTGATGCGGTTGTGGCAGCGAATTTTTTTAGTTTCGGCGGTGTTGGTGTTGCTTGCAACCACGGCACTCGTCGCGCTGCAGCAATCGCGGCTAGAGCGCGGGTTGCTGGGTTATTTGGATCGCATTGAAGTTGACAAGGCCGGCAATGTAGCCGCGCTAGTGCTGGAGGATTATCAAGAAAACGGCGGTTTTGCTGTGCTTAGCAACCGGCCGCAGCGTTTGGCGCGCTTGGTGGAAGCCGGGCGGGCAGATCTTAGCTATACGCAAATTGATTGGCAGCGGCCGCAGCGTGACGATCGTCCGCCACCACCGCCGGAGCGTGGGGGTCGTCGCCCGCCGCCCTGGGATGGGCGCGACCACCCACCACCGCCACGAGATCGCCCGCTACCACGGCTAGACCAGCCGCCGCGCCCAGGCCAATCGCCGGATGCACTTGATTTTGTCCAGCGCTTTGGCTTGTTTGATGCGAAAGGAATGCTGGTTGCCGGCAATCCGAACGCCACGCAGGCTGCGCATACTTTTCCATTGATGCTAGCATCGGAAAAAATTGGCGAGCTGCGACTGGTTAAATTGCCCGCCTTAAACTCTGAATGGGATCGACATTTTGTCCAAGATCAGCTGCGCGCCAGCATATTGCTCGGTCTGATCGTTTTAGCGATCGCGCTCCTCGCTTCGATATTTTTGGCGCGCCTATTGACCGCACCTTTGCGTGGCTTAAGTCAAACCGCGCAGCGCATTGCCGACGGTGACTTTTCAGCGCGATCAAACATCAAGCGCGCGGATGAAATTGGTGAACTGGCGCAAACTTTTGATCGCACCGCACAGGCTTTGGAGCAAGCGCGGGATGCTAGACGGCGTTGGACGGCGGATATTTCGCATGAGCTGCGTACACCCGTGACGGTGCTGCGTGCAGAAATTCAAGCGCTAGAAGATGGCGTGCGCAAGAGCGATGCC
>JBBQBR010000495.1:0-2642 GCA_038317875.1 Lysobacterales bacterium | reverse complement strand
TGGCGGCGATGCACTTCACCGGTGGTGCTGTCGGTGGCGAGCTGGGTTGCGGTTAATGCATCGTGCGAACGGCGCATGCCGGCGCGTGAAGGGGTAACGCGTGATTTTTGAACGGCCATGGCGGATTTCCTTTTCCAAAATTACTTAAATGTCAGTGCCTAGATTGGCATTCGGTTTTTAGAGCCGCTGAATCGATGTGCGTTCAAAAAACTTAGCCCGCGAGTATAGCCAAAAACCAATCAATGTCAGCGCCGAAAAAATTTCGCTTCGCCTTTCCTTCAGCTTGGCTTCGTTTTAAGCAGGCTACCTAGGGCAGCGAATGGATGCGCCTTCTCAGGCGCACGCGCCTGCCAAATTCCGGGGCTTTCGGTGTTTGACAAAGCTGGGTTTACCGGAACCGGCGGTATCAACAAAATGAGTTCGTCTTCAACCAAACCCAATGGCGTGATCGCGTCCTGTGCAATCATGGCTGGGTCGACCAAAATGGGATCGAAACCCGGCATTAACGCCGATTCCTCTTCTTCAGTGGCGATAAAACCAAGCTGCGTATCGCTGTCGATTTTGAAATCGAAACCTTCTAAAGAACGCTGACACAATAACCGTGCAGCGCCATTTAGCGCGATGCGTACGCAAGCACGTCCGACCATGTCGGTTGAAAACACCAGTTTATAATTCACCGAGCCAAAGGGTTCAACCAATAACCCAGTCAAGCGCGGCAAATCCTTTAAGGCGACTTCCCCTGCAACGGTTCGGCCGGTTGTGGCCAATCGATTGGCGTCAGCCATACTTGAAATCACAGCATTCATTGCATCAACTCAACATAAAAAGAAAGACGGGCGAAACGGCCGCGATGTGACTCTGGAAATAACCGCTCCGACGACATCGCAACCAACGGCGTCTTCAATAACAACTTCAGAGTAGTTCTGCGATCACGTATACGCAAGCGGGGTGCTAAGGCTTAGAGCATACCCTTTAACGCAACGCGTACTTGATCGCCAATCATCGCATCGTCTAACGCGACGCGTGCGGTGGCTTGCACATAGCCTAATTTGGTGCCGCAATCAAAGCGTGTGCCGCTGAAGCGAAACGAATCCACCGGCTTTTTCAAAAGCAATGCCGCAATCGCGTCCGTCAGTTGAATTTCACCGCCCGCGCCGGGCGTTGTGCGCTCCAGCAAATCGAAAATGCTGCCATCCAATATGTAGCGCCCAACAACCGCAAGCGTGCTGGGTGCAACATCAGGTTTTGGTTTTTCAATAATGCTGCTGATTCTAGACAATTGCGCATCAGGATTTTGGGTACTGACAATGCCGTAATTAGCCGTTTTTTCGCGCGGTACGTTTTCCACTGCGATGATGCTGTGCCCAGTTTTAAGGTGTTCCGCCGCCATTTGGGACAGCGCCCCATTGCCGGGGTTGTAGATAAAATCGTCTGGCAAAATCACGCCAAATGGCTCGTTGCCAATGACGGGCTTTGCGCACAAGACGGCATGACCCAACCCCAAAGCCTCTTTTTGGGTCACGAATACACAGCTAACATGCGGCGGCAACAAATCACGCGCAGCGTCTAATAGTTCGTGTTTGCCTTGCGCAAATAGCTTCGTTTCCAGCTCAAACATGGTGTCAAAGTGATCCGCGATTTGGCGCTTGTTGCGGTTAATCACGAAGATCAAGGTATCGGCACCGGCTTCGATGGCCTCCTCGGCGGCGAATTGAATCAAGGGCTTATCCACTATCGGCAGCATTTCCTTGGCGATCACTTTGCTCGCGGGCAAAAAACGCGTGCCTAAGCCTGCGACTGGAAAGACTACTTTGCGGATGGTCATAAACTTTTTCCTGAGCTAGTTTGGAGTATGCCGCGCGCACTCGAATGGTTATTCGGGTGCTTTGTCAGCAGCGTATCGGCGATTCTGTAGCGCGCCGCTGTCGCTGTCGGTGCGTTGC
Source organism: Lysobacterales bacterium (assembly GCA_038317875.1). Taxonomy (GTDB): domain Bacteria; phylum Pseudomonadota; class Gammaproteobacteria; order Xanthomonadales; family SZUA-5; genus JANNYA01. The sequence goes on along the minus strand of JBBQBR010000495.1, from coordinate 699 downwards.
AGCGCAAACAAATTCCCGCCGGTTTTACCGACTGTGCCTGATGCCAGTCCACATTTGCGTTAAGCGGATTCGCGTATTGCAGCGTTTGCGGCGGCGACTATTTTTGCCACACTGGGCAAATACTGCATCTCCAGGCGAAACAGCGGAATTGGCACGTCGTAGCCGGTCACTCGTTTGATCGGCGCTTTCAGATCAAAAGGCTGCGTTCGGCCAAAGTTGCGGCAATTTCAGCACCGATACCGCCAGCACGACAGGCTTCATGCACGATTACGCAGCGGCCAGTTTTTTGTACTTATTCGCAAATTGTGTCGAAATCAATGGGTTTGAGGGTGGCAACGTCGATCACATCGCACTCGATGCCCTGTTTGGCAAGTTCTGCGGCTGCTTCCAGCGTCTCTTTAATCTGTGCGCCCCAGCTGACCAAAGTTAAGTCCGTGCCTTCGCGCAGGACAAAACACACGTCTAGCGGCAGTGCTTCGCCATCATCGGGCACATCTTCTTTGTACAAACGATACACGCGCTTGGGCTCAAAAAAGATGACCGGATCCGGGTCGCGAATCGCCGCTAGCAGCAAGCCATAGGCGCGCCCTGGGCTGGACGCCATCACCACGCGCAGGCCGGGAATATGCGCGAACAGCGCTTCATTCGCCTCAGAATGATGTTCGGGCGCACGAATACCGCCGCCCCACGGCACGCGCA
>JBBQBR010000494.1:0-2649 GCA_038317875.1 Lysobacterales bacterium | reverse complement strand
AGTCAAATGGCCGGTCTGGCTAGAATACCCGCTGGCGCTTGGCATCGGCTTTGCGCTGATGTTCGGCAGCTATTTGCTGATCGTTCGTGGCCGCTGGATCAGTACGCTATTGAACGGCAAGCGTCAAACACTTGGCATCGGCAATTCAATTACGCTAGCCAATTCCAGCGCGGTAAGCGTGGCAAAACTTAATGGCGTGCGGGCCACGCAATGATGCCGGATAAAAACAATCAAGATGCCTTTCTTGCCGTGCTGAACGCGCACAAAGGCATCTTGTACAAAGTCAGCAACGCATACTGCGCAAGGCCTGAGGACCGGAATGACCTGGTGCAGGAAATTATCGTTGAGCTATGGCGCGCTTACTCAGGCTTTGATGCCACACGCGCGCAGTTTTCGACGTGGATGTATCGCATCGCGCTGAATGTGCGATCTCTGTGCATCGTGGTCAAACGCGGCGCATTCAAGATGCGGTTTTCCTCGACACGATGGCGGTAGGCGCTTTGTCAATCGACACCCTATTGAACTTTGCAGCAGCTGATCGCGAACTTGCAAAAGGCAATGACGATTTACTGGCGCTGCAACAATTGCTCGCTAATTTAGACGCACTAAGCCGCGCGCTGGTCTTGCTGTACTTGGAAGGTTACGAACAAAATGAAATTGCCGAATTAACCGGTCTGACACCCACCAACGTCAGCACCCGCATGCAGCGAATCAAACAAAAACTTGCTAGCCGAGCCTCCGCTAGCGAACTCAGCAAACACTCAAATTCTGAAGGCAAATCATGAGCATGCTCGATTTAGAAAAAATGCAAGGCGCATGGCAGCAGCGAAATCAACGTCTAGAGGCAACTCTGAAGCTGGATATAGACAATGTACGCAGCCGCCTGCAGCATGGCACCGCTTCCGCATTCAAACGCCATTTGCGTTGGCTAAAACTAGAGGCCGCCTTTGGTGGTGCCACTTTAATTGCGCTACTGACGTTTGTGATCAGCGCGCGTTCCGATGCGCTTTACTTGGCAGCGTCGGTGCCGTTAATCGCCATGGCACTGTTTAGTTTTGGCACCGATATCCAACACTGGCAAATTCTTTCGCGGCTTGATTTCAGCGCGCCAATCTTACAAGTGCGGGCAGTGCTAGACGCCGTGCGTGCGCGTCGACTGTTGGTAGCCAAATGGATTGCGCTAAGCGCGTGCTTACTTTGGCTGCCACTTATCGCGGTGCTGTTCAAGGCAGCTTTTGGCTTAGATTTATTGCGTGGGCTACACATTAGCGTCATCGCCGTGAATTTAGCCCTTGGAGTGCTGCTGATCCTCATTGGCCTATTCGTGTTTGGCTGGTTCACAAAGCGATTCGCCCATGCACCGGCATTTCAACGCTTTATCGAGAGCGCCTCAGGCTCCAGCTTTAGCGCCGCGCGCGCAAGTTTTGAGTTTGAAGCAGATTTTGCGGCTAGCCTAGATAGCAACGACGCGCAAACCGTGCTGACACAGCAGCAGCAAAGCCAATGGCCTGCGCAGGCCAACGCGCCATTACGTCAGCTTCGCCGGGCGATACTATTTGGCATTTTCTTTTGGGCAATCTTAGTGTTTGGGTCAGCGATTTTTAATGTCCAAAATGGCGGCAATGCGCACGCACTGGTACCCGGAATATTTCTGCACCTATTTATTGTGATGCAGATGATTGCCGGAATTGTGCATCGCCAACTGCTCAGCATTTTAGGTGCAAAGTGCGCGCTACCGTTAGCGAAACAAATTCAATCCGTGCAGCAAATGGCGCATTGGCGTGGCAACGTGGCGCGTTTAAGCATCGTTTTAACGCCTTTGCTGGCCCTGGCGCTGGTGCAAGTATGCGCGAATGCCATCTACTCGATAGACTTGTATCAGGTCGCATCACCCATATTAGCGATTGCCGCGATTGGCAGCGCACTATTAATAGCGCTTGCGCACTATATTAGTTGGCGCGTTACAGCAACCCGCTTCGCGCAAGATTCAAGCAACGCCGCCACCTTTGGCGCCCTCAAAATGACAAAGCGATTGCTGGTGGCACTGGAGCGTGCCCCGTAAGTCGTCACGTCTACAGGCTTTTGCTAGGAATTTTGCAGGTTTCATAACCAGAAATTCACATTTATCTGATGGCGCTCATCCTGCCCGACCAGCAGCATCACCAAATGACCACCGCCAGATGCGATCTCATGCCACCGCGCCAAGCCGGCACTTTTCACATCGTCGCGCGCTGTGTGCGGCGCAGTTTTTAGTGGGGCTTCGATACCTATTCAAACCAAAACTACGCGCGCCATTACCGGCGTTGCTCAGTTTATGGTTTGACGCGGCTCGATAGCTATACAGCACGGCAGTAATGGTTCCCAATTTTTTGCGTAGCCTATTCTCAGTTGCTTCAATTAGCGCCGCCTGATCGGCACGCGCGCGCTGCCTGCGTTGCGGCAAAACCTCTAAGCGCCAACGGCGCAATCCATCACAGCCTGGGGCAACGTCCCAGGAACGATAGCGCTGAGGTTGTAAGGGCTGAAAGCCCGCCCAAATTGATTGCGTCGGAACCACGCATCGATTAGTTAATCCCGATTCCAAACGATCAACACTAAAATATGGACTGTGGCATGTTTTGAATCGGGCCTTCAGCCCTCATGGGTTTA
>JBBQBR010000493.1:0-2666 GCA_038317875.1 Lysobacterales bacterium | reverse complement strand
CTGCGAAGCCTGATGCCGTCGTTTTTGCTTTTGCCCAACCTACCCTCGATCTTTACATAACGAGAATGGCTCAGAATTACCGCTGCCTGCCCGCTCGACATGACCTGACTTAAGCGCAACCGCGACCATTTGGCGCAAATTGAACTTGATGGTGTCGAATATGTCGAATAGACTCTGGCGCTTGGAGAATTAAAGATGCACGCACTCAAACAAACGCAGCTGGCCGCAAAAGCCCTACCGCACGTGGCCCGCATGCTATCGAGCCATCGCGCGGCGTCAAACGGCACCTATACACCCCGTGCGGCACTGGAGCTATTCGCCTACATTTTGCGCGCCATGGCCGAATCAAAACGTGCAGGTGGTTGCGGCCAACAGTTTGCTAACCACGCAACAAGCGGCAGACTTTTTGAACGTATCGCGCACGCATTTATTCAAATTAATTGCGCGCGGCGAACTGGCGATCAGCAAAACCGGCATGCATCGCCGCTTTCGCAGCATTTTTTGACACCAATGTGCTGTATTCGCCGCTGGTTACGAACCTGATTATGGAACTGGCGGTTGCCAATAACTATCGGCCGAAATTCTCGCAACAAGTCCACAACGAATGGATTGCGGCGGTTTTGCGTACGCGCCCAAATGTCGACCCGAGGCGTTACAACGACGCTGCGCAATGATGGACAGGCTGTTCCCAGGCGCCATGGTCGCAATGTTGCAAAAATAGTGTGGCCTGATTTGCCGCCAATTCGACACACACTAAGCACACCGGCGGTCGGGTATTTTTATTCCTTTATATGGACGACTTTCGGTGGGACTATCACCCTATGCAGGCCCGGGGCATCAACTTGGGTGCGAGTCAAACTGATGTGGCACCGTTCCGCACACCAGTTTTCACCAAAAAGATGATCCCGGCGCACGCCGGGATCAAGGGGGCTGGAAATGGATACCGGCTTTCGCCGGTATGACGAGTTTCGTTGCTTGATCCACATCAGTTTGCCTCGCACCCCATCAACTTTGTTGAAGCGCCGCGTGTAGAAATATATGGTACGGTTTTCGTGTTTGAATATATTTACGGCAACCGCTGGGACCTATTACAAATGACGGGCGCGTAGAAACCATGGCTGCCATTGAACTTAAAATTCAGCTGCTGCAAAAGTCGGTAACGGACGATTTGCATTACGTACAAGCCTTGGGGCTAGACGTATTTGGTTTGGACGGCGTGAAAAGTTTGGGGCGTGTTGCTGGCACTGCCAAATCGGCTGAGCGCAAATTGAAAGATTTAGTCGGGCGTTGGCTGATGGACGCCAAATTGCCGTTACTGCATGTGCATCGCTTGGCGTTGCCAGATCAGGCGCAGGTGACGCCGTTTGCAATACGCTTTGAATTTGTCGCACCGGCTGGGCAAATTGCCTGGTTGGCGCCGGTGGCGCTGAGTTTTACCGGCTATCACTGGCAAGAGGCGCCGACTAGCGAGCAAATTCAAGTGGTTTTGCCGGATTTGGGCATACGCACGTTGGCGCAAACGGCGGCAGAAATTCCTGAGCTATTGCAGCTACACATCAAGCTGCTATTCAATCGCAAAATCGCGTTGGGTGCTGATCTGCGCCCGACGCGCACCGAGCTGCGGCAACTGGCGAACTTGCAAAAGCTCAGTCAAAGTGCCGTTCAAACGGTTCCAACTGAGGTGTTGGTGGACTTTTTAAGCGTCAAAGCGCGCCAAGTGCCGGATCGCAAACCCGGACCGATGAGCGCTTTGGCCCAGGTCGCTGACCGTGTGGGGGTGCAAGCCAGCGCCACGCCAGCCAACCGCAATGCCCCAAAAGTGCTGCCGCCGCCCGCTTGGATGTTGACCGACGCCATCGCGCAATTGGCGCAACAATTGCGCGGTGCGCGCGCCCGCAGTGTCTTGATCGTGGGGCCGCCGGGCTGTGGTAAGTCGACAATTTACGCGGCGCTGGCTTGGCAGTGCGCTGAGCATGACATGGCGGAAGTGGCGTTTTGGCAAACCAGTGCGGCGCGTTTGATTGCCGGTCAATGCGGCTTTGGCATGTGGCAACAGCGTTGTCGGCTACTGTGCCAAGAGTTGGCGAAAACCCAGTCGATTTTGCATTTAGGCCAGCTAACGGAGCTGATGGAAGTCGGGCGCACGCGTGCCGGTGAGCAAAGTATTGCCGGGTTCTTGCGCGCAGAAATTGCGCGCGGTGGAATTTTGGTGGTGGCCGAATGCACGCCGGAGCAACAAAGCGCGATTGAACGTGCCGAGCCTGGCTTGGTGCAGGCATTTCAAATGATGACCGTGAGCGCGCCTGAGCCTGCCCAAACCACGGCGATTTTGCGCGCAGAATTGGCGCATCACGCCAGCAGTGGCCAATCTGAGGTAGCCGCCGCCACTATTGCGGCATCGGATCCGGCGCTTTTGTGGCTGCAACAATTGCATCAGCGTTATGCCGGCTATTCGGCGCATCCGGCGCGCGCACTACGATTTTTGCGCGAACGCTTGGCGGCCGAGGCTTCGGGAACTGATCTGGCCCCAGCGAACTTGCCGTTGCGCATCGAGGCGGTAACGGCAGCCTTTGTGCAGCAAACCGGTTTGCCGCAGGTCTTGTTAGACGACGCCATGCCCTTAGCCATTGGCGCCACCCGTGATTGGTTTAGCGCCCGGGTTTTAG
>JBBQBR010000492.1:0-2671 GCA_038317875.1 Lysobacterales bacterium | reverse complement strand
GAATTCAGATAGTGTCGCCAACTTACGCTGGTACACGCTTTCAGGCGTCGTAGAGCCAGCAGCGAAAGTGGCGCGGCTTGAAATTCGCCGCAATGACGCTGGCGTATTTGACAGCGCACCGGTCACCCAATCGATGGTGGTCGGCACCGCCACCTTGCGCGCGCAGGACTGCAATCGCGCGACGCTGGAGTTTGAATTTATTAGCAGCGAAGCCGAAGGCAAATACGGCCTATTGCCGCTAGATCGCCTGACCGGTGGCTCAGCACCTTGCCAACTGAGCAACGGCCAAACTTTGCCCGGGCGTGATGCGCGCCCGGCTCGAAACGGCTTTGATGGCCGCCAAAGCGGTTCTTGGTACCAGCCAACGACCTCAGGCCAAGGTTTAATGATGACCGTGCAGCCTGCCACGGCTAGCGCGCCGGGCTTTTTCTTCGGCGGCTGGTTTACTTACGACGCGGGTGTGCCAAATGACCCAACGACACAGCATTGGCTGACGCTGTCCGGGGAAATTCCGGTCAATGCGCAGCCGGGCGTTGTGGAAGTTGCGATTTACCGTACGCTGGGTGGTCAGCTTGCTGCTGTGCCGACCCAGAACAACTCGATACTTGGCCACGGCACGGTGACGTTTGCAGGCTGTGACACTGCGGTATTGCGCTATCAGTTTGATGACGCACTAATCGTTGGTGCGTTTAAGGCGCGCGCGGGTGCGATTAATTTGTCGCGTTTGGGCGCTTGCCCGGCGCAGTAGGCACGCCGAATACTAAACTGGTTTAAAGCGCATCATGCAGCAATTGCCCGCCGCGTAAGCGCTTGAAATAGCCCAGAATTAACTCTTGCGTGCGAAAGCTACCGAACTGCTTTTCGTCTTTTTCGCGCACGATTGGGAAGGTCGACAGCACGTATTTGACGTCTTTTTCGTTCAGCCCATACAGCTCAAAAAACAGCGCGTCCAAGCGCGCCATGCGGTGCGCGCGGTCTTCGCTATCAAACACGTTTGGCGGCAGCACTTTGCCCTTTTTATCGACATAGCCCATCTCGATTGCAAAGTCTGCAAGATCATGCGCGGTGTAGCTGAGCGCTAGCACTTCTTTAAGGATGAAGTCCTTGATTTTGGTGCCACCAATGCTGTCCTCAAACCGTTCCGGGGCGATCACAGCAAGTTGTTCAAGGATAAACAAATTGATGGTTTGGCCCTGTAGTTTTTGCCGCAAGACAAAATCAAACGCCATCGAGTTAAAATTTGCGAGCAAGCACGGAATTTGCTTTTTCTCGGCGTCTGAGGTGACCAGAAGCTGCGGAACTTTGTTGCCGAAGGCTGCCCTAGGGAAGATGCACGCGATCATCGATCTATTGTTCGTTGGCGAACTAATTTCCTTAAAACCAAAATACCAACTCGCTTTCTGGGCATTGGGAATGCTGGATGACTCAACCCGAAATTGCGGCACCGGAAATCGTGCCGGATCAGCCTTTTCAACATCCGCGATCACTTCCGGCTGTGCCGCGCGATGCAAATTTTCCATATTCACCACCACATCCGCCGCACGGTGGTCATACATTTGCACCATTTTGCCTTCGTATAAAGGCAGCGCTTCCAGCTCGCCTTTTTTCCAGCGATTCAGCGTCGTGGGCTTAAAGCCCTGCTTTTTGAGCGCGGCTTCGGTCAAGAAAAGCGCGCTATCGTTGGTCATGTGAAACATCGTGGCGTATCGCACCGGCCAAGCGCGCACCTCGACGCCGCTGCTGCGATTTACCAGCACCGGGTGCTTGCGGTAAATTTTCATGGTGATTTCCGCGTCGCGCGGCGTGCGGAAAATGGGCGCAGCGCCGGTATTTGGGTTCACTCGCAAAAAGTCTTGCGCCGTCAATTTCAGAATGCGCCCAGGTACTAATATTTCATCGCCCCGATGCAGGAAAAACGCGCAGTCGGTGTGCGGAAATTTCCACGCGGGCGCGCCAAAAATCAGCGCACAAAACTTAAACCGGGTATCGACGTCGGGGAAAAAGTATTTCCTATTTTCAAAATCGAACAGGGCCGCCAAACGCCCCGTGCTGCTGATAGAGCGGAAAAATTCGCTGGCACCTTTGTCGGCGGCAATGCCCGATGGCGTTAACAAACCGATCATGCCGCGACCGTGCACCAAAGCCTGTGCGCGTTCGACAAACAGCGAATACAGATTGATATCGCCGCCCGAAAGCAGCGGGTATTCGCCCGATTCGCGCACCACGCGCATGCCCGCTTCCGCGCTGCCTGCGGCCTGGCGATAGTCCTGCGCCAGTTCGGTTTGATATTTTAACTCCTGATCGATTAGAGTTTTGCGATCCGCTGCCCGCGTTTGCCGCGCAATTTTGGGCGCGCGCTCAGCAAACCACTCAATTTCCTGCAGTTTCATGCGGTCCCACGGCGGGTTGCCGATCACTGCATCAAATCCGGCTTTCGGGTACGTCCACACGGTTGGGAACGCGGCGGTCCAGTGGAAAAACTGCTCACGTTTCGCAATCGCGCGGGTTTGGCTCAACAGTTCATTGGCGGCCTTAATGGCAGCGCTATCGCCTTTTAGTACCGGCGCGATCAGCGCAGCGGTCAGATTCACCCGGCCGCTAAAAAGTTCGGCCAAGCCTAAACGCACGGCTTCGTCTTTAATTTTCGCCAATTTGACCGTCGGCCAGCCGG
>JBBQBR010000491.1:0-2680 GCA_038317875.1 Lysobacterales bacterium | reverse complement strand
GATTCCGGCAACACAGCGCGTTCAGGCAGTACCGAGATTTGGCAGCTGGAATTTTTTACCGACACTCGATTTGCCTGCACGATGTACGTCATTTCACGCCAGTTGATACAAAACGAAGCATTGGATCAAGTCACGAGCGCATTGTTCAACGAACTTGCACAGGCGCTGGGGTTGAATACCAGCGCGGGTTTGCTAATCGATAGCGGACGCCTGATCTGGCAAGCCTTGCCTTTCGATATCAGCGCGATCGCTGCGGCATCGCAATACATGCGTGGCACGAATTCGCTGACCGCGATCGATTTTGAAGAGCGCAGCGGGCGGCGTTTAAGCTTCGAGGCACGCGGTTTGGCGCTAATTAGTGACGCTAAAAATGTGAGCGACATATTTCAACGTTACTGCATGCTTTTCGCGCTAATACGCGCCTATCAATTCGCTCTTGATAGCGCGGTAGATGCACTCGCAGTGTTGGCAGCGCAGCCCGCTTCGGCCGCGGCAAGCCAAAAATTGAGCCAATTACGCCGCGATAGCCTGGTTTTTGCCGCGCGCTTTTTGTTTGCGCGCCCGGTACGCCTGGATACGGTGAATTTGCGCTTTGTCTGGGCGCGCCTGAGCGATGTGAATCATTTGCGCGAATCCCATGTTGAGCTCATCGAACAGTTGGATGCGGTGCATTCATTGCTGCTGCACGACGAAGAAAAGCGCGACGAGGCACGTGATAAGCGTGGCCAATATGCGCTAACACTCATCGGACTGATGTTGGCGATGATGTCATTGCTCAGCCTAGTCGACGTCACACCGGAAAAGCTCGCTACCTTCTGGCAAGCCTGGGTTTCAGGCAAACCATGACTGATCGAAATTTATTCGCGGCACCCTACATCGTTGACGAGGGCGAAAACAAGTCACTCTATTTTGGCCATGACGCGGTACAAAGCTCGATGCGCACAAACGATCCGTATTTTTTGGATTTGGAATACACGCGCATGATGATGGGTTTTTTGCTTTTCAATTCCAGCCCAAAGCGCATTGCAATGATCGGGTTAGGCGGTGGCTCTATGGCGAAGTTTTGCCATAAGCACCTGCTTTCAGAAATTCAGATCGCTGAAATAAGCTCAGCCGTAGTGCAGTTGCGCGACAGCTTTGCAATTCCCCAAGACAGTGATCGATTCAATATTACGCTGGTTGATGGCGCAGATTTTATCTATCAAAACCGCGACTTTGATGTAATTTTAGTCGATGGCTATGACCGCGAAGGCTTGCCGGAAGCCTTATGTACACCCAGCTTTTACCGCAACTGCCACCGCGCTTTGACACCCGGCGGCATCGCGGTTTTCAATCTGGTGCCATTTTCGCCGCGCTATCTCGAACGCTGCGGCAAGATTTTCAGCGCTTTTGGCAATTGCCATTCTTTTCAAGATTGGGAAGGGCTCAACAACGTGGTTATTGCTACACGCGGCACTGTGCATGCAGACCCATTCCCCGTACCCCAAGACTGGTCCGGCGCTGAAGAGTTAAGCGCTACTTTGGGGCGGATGTATATTTGGCATGGGAATAGGTGAGTTAAATATCAGTCTGAAAATTGGCCTGAGCCTCGACATTTGTTGAAAAAACGCAGATGGCAAGTTTAAACCGGCGCTCGTACCAAGCAATCGGTAGGAATACCAAACATGGTGGGTAAGCGCCACACCATTGACAGCGTAAGGCGACGCTTGCCGTTAAGTATATGCAACAGCGATGATAAGTCGGTAGTCATTACCTTTAACGTTAAAAACGACTTGTCGACTCTTCAGAATACTGACATTGGCATAACGAGCCTTTATATCGGCGGGTGATTGCCAACTCGCCGCCTTTGCATCAGCGAGCCAAGCCTTTATCGAAGTTTCAGCGCCCGGACAGACTTCCCAGAAGTCACGGAGATTTTTTAATAGCGATTACGCGCATTCGCACGTTTAGTCCCAATTCGGGACTACAGTCCTAATTCGGGACTACCACTAGACCCTCACCACGGCAACGGTTTACCGTCGTAGTTAAAAAACCCGCCGCTTTGCGCCAGCGTCAGATTGTTCAATAGCTGCTGTTGACCCTGCACTGATTCGACCACAGTAAGCGGAGCTTGCGCGCCACCCATGCGGGTTTGCACCCAGCCTGGATGCAGTGCCACCGCGATGACACCCCGTTCGCGCAGATCAAGTGCAATGTTTTTTACCGCCATATTGAGCGCGCATTTTGAGATTCTGTAGGCGTATGCGCCACCAGCGCCGTTATCGCTAATCGAGCCCATCAAACTGGATTGGAATGCAAGAATTTTTCGCTCGGAACTTGCCACGTTTTCTACCAAAGCCTCGGCCAGTTTTAGCGGTGCAAGGGCGTTAATTTGAAACAATTGCAGCGCAGCATCCGCGTCAATATTGCCAAAGGGCGGGCGCGCGCTGCTAACACCGGCATTAAAAAAAGCTAAGTCGAGTGGAACACCCTCAAGCTGGGCTTTAAGCCGAGCAGGCGCATCTGCATCTTGAGCGTCATAGGCCAAGACCTTTAGCAATTTTGGGTGTTCACTCGCCAATTGATTCAGCTCCTCTGCATCGCTCGGCGTGCGCGCAGTGGCATAAACAAAAGCACCGCGATCAACGAAGCGCCGCGTGTGTTCAAGGCCTAAGCCACGATTTGCGCCGGTGATTAGTAC
>JBBQBR010000490.1:0-2698 GCA_038317875.1 Lysobacterales bacterium | reverse complement strand
GGTGCTGGACTGCGCTTACGGCTACTCGGGTTGCTGTTGGTCTTGACCATACCGCCGTGGATTTTGCTGTACGGCTTTAGCTTAAAATTTCTAAATTCAACCGTGGACAGCTGGTTTAGGGTTGAGGTCGAGCAAGCGCTTTTTGCCGCGCGCGACGTGGTGCGCGAATCACTCCAGGCCGAGCAGAATTTTGCCATCGAACGCACGCGTATCTTGAGTGACTCGCTGATGGTGTTGGATCTGGATGCTGAGTTGGATGTTGCATTAGAAAGTTCCGGCGCACTCCAGCTCAGTGTCTTTGACGAGCGTGGCGACAACCTTGCCAGCGCCAGCGCCGATACCCGCTTTTTGCTTCCCATTGCACCAACAATTTCGGATCGCGAGCGGGCTTTGAGCGCGCCGTTTTGTGATGTCGAAGGTGAGGGTAATTCGGCGTTGACCTTGCGGGTACTACGACCACTTGCTGGCGCGCGCTGGCTGGAAGCACGCTTCGCGCCAACGCGTAATTGGGCCGAACGGGCAAATCAGATTGAAGTGCAGCTCAATGACTACAAAAAGCTGAAATATTTGCGGGGCGCTCTCAAAACCACCCTGGTCATTGTGCTGAGTGTTGTGCTTTTACTGGGCGCACTGGTGGCGCTGTATTTGGCATTAGCGATTTCAAAGCGTTTGGTTGCACCTTTGACGAATTTGGTGGCCGCGAATCGGCGGGTCGCAGCCGGTGACTACACGGCTCGCGTCGCTGAAGGTGGTGCCACCGAATTAGCGCTGTTGGCACGCTCGTTCAATCAGATGACCGGCGATTTGGAACGCGCGAACGAGCAAGCTCAGCATAGCGGCATCCAAGCAATGGCGGATCGTAGTTTTTTGGAAACGGTGCTGCAGCGCATTCGCTCAGGGGTACTGATCCTTGACGGTGAAAACTTAAAAGGCGCGAATGCCGCTGCTAGTGAGTTGTTAGAAGTGCCATTGACGCAAATGTTGGGCGAATCCCTAGAATCGTTGGGCCAAAAACATACTCGACTGCGCCCGCTTACTGAAATGTTACTGATGCACGCACGCACCGAAGCGCGTGAATGGCGCGCTGAAATCGCGCTCGATGCCGCGTTAGGAAAACAGCTTATTTTGCTGCGTGGCGCGCGTTTACCTGATGCGTCCGGCTTGTCCGGCACTGGCTCAGGTGGCCAAGTGGTTATTTGTGATGACGAAGGTGACGTTGCGCGCACCCAGCGCGATAGCGCCTGGAGTGAAGTTGCACGTCGGCTTGCGCATGAAATCAAAAACCCGCTGACGCCGATCCAGTTAGCAGCAGAACGGCTGCGTCGAAAATATCTTACGACGCTACCGGAAGCGGATCGCGACGTGATGGATCGCGCGACCCGCACGATTGTTGCTCAAGTTGAATCCTTGAAAACCATGGTGAACGCGTTTAGCGACTATTCGCGGCCGCCGCAATTACAAATGTTGCCGGTCGACGTACCTGGCTTGGCGTATGAAGTCGCCGAGCTTTACGCGAGTGAATCGCAAAAAGTAAGCTTTGAATTTGATTTTGACGCTGTGCGCAACGCATCCAAATTGCGCGCTGATTCCGGCCGCCTGCGCCAGCTGCTGCATAATTTAATCAAAAACGCACAAGAAGCCGCTGACGGCAAACCGGTCACGATCCAAATCAGTGCCCAGCTGCGCGATGAAGGCAATGGACGTTGGTATGAACTGAGCGTTGCCGATAATGGCCCGGGCCTGCCCAGCGCACTGCGCGAACGCTTGTTTGAACCCTATACCACTAGCAAAACCAAAGGTTCTGGTCTAGGCCTAGCCATCGTTAAAAAGATCGCTGAGGAACATGGCGGCAGCGTACGCGCGGATGTAAAGCAAGAGGGTGGCGCGGTATTTAGGGTGCGTTTCCCGCTGAACGTTTGAGAAGCGCACGCTGCTTGACTAGATCAATGGCGAAATGTACGGTACGTACAATACGGAGCCTATTATGACGATTTCTTTGAGCGCACTGCGGCAAAAACTTTTCGAGTTGGCGGATCGAGTTGTGGCGAGCGGTGAGCCGTTGTCGATTGAGCGTAAAGGCGTGCAGCTCAAACTAATTCGTGCCGACCGCGCTGAGTCGCAAATGCCTAGCCGATTGGCCCGATTGCAGCCCCAAAGTCTAATGTTAGGCGCACCGCTAGCACCAAATGAGTCGCCTTCAGCGTGGCAACATAAAGACTCGTCTTTGTTCACGCTGGCGGGGCCAGCCGTTGCGTACCGAGCTGAAATTCGGTCAGTGGCCAAGCGGGCGGCAAATCGCCCGCGCAAGCCGAAGGGCAAGCCAAATGCCGAGCCAAAGTCTTGAGCGCGCTATGGTATTGACTGCATTGATGCTCGATACCCACATCGTAGTGGCGCTGTTTGAAGGTAAAACTGCAGGTTTAAGTGCGAAGACGCTGCGTCTATTCGATCAGTTGCCGACCACGATTTCGCCGGCTGTCGTATTGGAGTTGGAAATGCTGTTCGAGATAAAACGCATCAAACGGCGGGCGGACGGTATCGTCAGCTATTTGCAAAATGGTTCTTCGCGCATTGCCGTGGGATTTTTTACACGGTTTCTCAAAATAATCTTTCAGCGCACCCCAGTGTTCAGCGTGTCAAGGGCAGCGCAGCTGGCGCAGCGAAGCGTAGCAAACCCTTGATACACAACAACTTAAGC
>JBBQBR010000489.1:0-2716 GCA_038317875.1 Lysobacterales bacterium | reverse complement strand
CAAAGTGTTCCGCTGAATTTGACGCCCCGGCCACTGCCAAATAGCGCGCAGCGGGGGTGTTGCTGCGTTGCACAATTGAGCTAATCGCCAGCTGTAATTCTGCCACCGTGCGCGCCGGGATACGGCCAAGTGCGCGCTCGGGTACGCCATCGCCATTGGCATCGCTAAACAGCGCATCGGTTGCCGCGAAGCGCACGATTTGATCCGCCGCGTGATAGAAAGTTGGCAGGTAGCTTTGCGAACCCACACCTAAATAGTCATTGTAGTCATAGCTATCACCGCCCACCAACAGCACAAAGCGCGGACTGATCTGGCTAATCACCTCGCGTATCGCCTGCGGACTAGGCGCGTAATCGCTTTTAGCGGCATAAATTTCATCCGTACGCAGCACGCGCACCGAATAACCCCGACTTTGCTCAAGCGTAACGATCGGCGCCAGCTCCGCTTCGAATAGTGGGTGCGTGATGATTAGGTAGTCGACTGGCGTGGTGTTGATATTGCCGGGCGTCGCAGCCACGACGCTAGGGCGCAGTAATTTGGGCGTTTCTGCCAAAATCAAATCGGTAACGCGCGCATCAAGTACCGCAGCGACATTCACCACGTCACGGCGTACCGAAGCCCCTGCTTGCGTCCAGACACTTGCCGGGCCACTCAGTCCATTGACGGCAAAGCCACTGCGAACTTCAAAATCGCCGCCAAAAATTTGATCCGACGCACCATTGCCGCTATTGGACACGCTGCCAAATTTCAGCTCGCCCGAACTTGCATTGCTCAGCCTGCTGTAATTAACGCTGTAGCCATCGAGCAAGACGACATCGGCGGCAAAACCGGTATCTGCATTCACTTTGAGCGTAAGCGTGTTATTGGCCGTGATCAAGTTTTCTGGAACCTCCACATGTACGCGCTGGGCGGTCAAGCCATCAAAGCGCAATGCGCGCAGCTCCACGCCGTTGACGCTGAGCGCAATACTGTGGTCTAGCCCAGGTGCGGCAAAATCTAGCCCGCCCCAAAGATCTACGTCGATACTGACCGGGCCAGCGCCGCGTTCCGGCAAGGCAAAGCTGCGATTGATCGACACCGGCTGCGTGGTTGCCAATATTCGCTCGTCATACCACGGGTCATTTCCAGGCGCGCTAAAGCTATACGCGCGGTTCGGCGCGACTTGCAGCTGGGCTTGGACGGTTCTAGGCACTGCCGGGCCATCCGCGAATGCGCCACTGGCAACAACCTTCGCCAGCTTTTCATCCACAACAATCGCATAACTATTCACCTCACTGTAAAGCGAGCTTGAAGCCACACCCAAAAACTCGATGCTACAGCCCGGGCCAAAGGTGGCATCCGCGCATTCCACATGCCGCAAAACCGGCGCAGCACCGTCTAGGACGGCGATATCTCTGGCAGCGACATTGCCTGCTGACCAGCCCGCAGCGACTAAGTCAGCATAAGTTACACGCTGTATGCCGGTGGTTTTAACTTGCAACAGCACTTTTTTAGCGCCAGTTGCTTGAATTTGTCGGACTGGGCTTGCCGCGTTTGCGGCGCGAATGGCGCTCCAATTGATTGGTGCGTTGATCGCGTCAGTACCGACATCAGCACCGACCGCAATCGTGCTGCTGAAGCGCGAACGCCCCAGCAAATCCACGTCTTCAATGCGAATTTCACTGCTGCCTCCAGACGCCACCACGCGTGTATAAGACTTGCTCTTCATGCCATCACCGCTGGCGCTGAAAATCAAATCGTCGTGCAGCGCCGTCCAATCTAAGTCGGCATTCGCCCTACCCCAGATGCGAAACCCTAGATGACTGACCTCGGTCGCGGTACTGAAACTGACTTTTAATTGATCGCCGATCGCCTGCACGGATGTGCGGGCTAGCGTGATCGGCGAGGTGATAAAGTCGCCGCCAAAAATTGCAGCGCCAATCGTTTCTGACGTCGGGTGCAAACGCTCGGCATCGGTGTAGGCATCCTCGTCAACGCGCATGGTCATGCGCACGACCGACCCGCCAGGCGCGCTCATCGCACAACGGCGTAACCAACCGCCATCGGTTTCCAAACGGCTTTGCTTACCGGCAAAACCACGCAAATTTGCGGCAACCAAGGGTGCCGTTGCCGGGAAAGTCAAATCGGTAATCACGCAGCTATCGTTTGCGGTGCTGTTGCCGGTCGCAATACCTACGACACTGGCACTACCAAACTGTGTCAACTGCATCGACACCGGCCGTTCAATCGCGACATAACCCACGACTTCTGGGAAATTAAGCCCAGGGCCGGGTACGTCATCGTCGTCTACTTCCGAGCTTTCGATCGCGACATCAAAGCCACCGGTGTCCACATTGTTCGCCACCGGAGTGGCCCAAATTTGCGAGGTGCCTTTCAAAGATGCTACTGGGCCATTAAAGTTGGGGCCTTCGTTATTCCAAGTTTGTAGCGTCATCAACACCACCGGTGCTGCGACAAATGTTTCACCGGCCGGGTAAGTTACTGCTTGCCAACTGGTTGATGGCCAGACGACAAAACCACTTGCCGTGCTGCGTTGGTTGGCGCTGGTGCTGATGGTGCCCACTTTAAGTAACGGGCCTGGGCCAACCGCGTTGGGCGCAGCGCTAATACCAAAAGCCGAGCGTGAGTTTTGTTGCACACGATAGGAACCCGGTGACGCCGCTAACCAATTGACCACCGTAGCGCCGGTCAATGCGGTACAGCCAGCACACCCTGG
>JBBQBR010000488.1:0-2721 GCA_038317875.1 Lysobacterales bacterium | reverse complement strand
GGAGCGCCACACGGCTTATTCGCAACACACAAAGCGCAGCTAACGCAGGATTTGTTGAGCTTTATCCAAAGCTGACGCCAACCCACAAAAAGCTGCCGGATACGTTTTTCGCACCGACAACGCACCAATTCATAGCGATGTTGCGTGTGCCTGGCGAATGCCCACCAAATGCAGCGTCACCACCACGCCGGAATCATCCGCCAAATCTTGCGCTTTGGCGTAACCGCCGTGCAATTCCGCAATTAGCCGCACGATGTAAAGGCCCAAGCCCAAGTGCGGGCTTCCGGCTTTGCCATCGCGCATGGAGACCAGTGAATCAAACAAACGGCCGCGCATTTTTTCGGGCAGGCGCGGGCCGGGGTTGGTTACATCGAGATTGATCGCGCCCTCGAGATGGCGCAATGCGATGGTGATTTGGCCACCTTCAGCAGTAAAGCTGAGCGCATTATCGACCAACTTATCCAAAGCCTGATGGATTAACTCAGGCGCGCCGAAAAGGAGCACCGGCTCTTTCGGCACCTCGCAAACAATATGGCGACTGCCCGCGATGTCCCGATATGCGGCAGTCGCTCCGGTGATAACCGCGCGCAAATCAAATGTTTCGCCTTCGGCGGAGGCAATCGCGCGCTCCATGCGCGTGGCTTCGCTCATTGCGCGCAAAATTTGCACCAGCCGTTCTGCGCCACTGCGCGCGCGCTGGGCATAAGTTCGAGCACCCGCGCTGATGTTTTCATGCTCCAGATTTTCCAAACTGGAGCGCACCACCGCAAGCGGCGTGGAAAGCTCGTGGCTTAGTTTGCTGGCTAACGTGCGCAGGTATTCGTTGTATTCACCCAGCTGCTCCAGAAGCTTGCCAAAGCTGCGCGATAAATCCCCGACTTCATCTATGGTGCGGCTTTTCGGAAAATTGCCGCGTAGCAGGCCTTCCGGCGTCAGCGCGTTTTCGGTTGCAGTTTTCAGCTTGCGAATGCGAAAACTCAGCCAGCCCGCATAGCCAAATAGTACTGCCCCCGCCAAAATCATGGTCAGTACGCCGCCGAATATTAAGCCGCCCAAGGCGCGATTGCTCCAAATAAGTAAGGCGTCTGAGGTTTTTTCCAGCATCAGCGCGCCTTCTGATGGCGCATCTGCGCGCAGCGGCACGGCTGCGGCTAGCACGACTGACGCACGCGAACCGGCTGGGCGCCAAACGGCGTTGAGCTTGCCTACTAGTGCAGCATCACTGGCTGCGGTTTCCAGCTTAAGCACATCGAAGCGATAGGCATTTGGTTCTGCCAACGGTGGCGCTAGCAAGGCGCGATACACCCAGGCGCGCAGCCAGCGTCTAAAGCTCAGCTCGGAATCGGTCAGGGTGTCACGCGCATCTAGCGAGCCGGATTTTCGCAATACCATCCGATCCGGCGAGATGATGCGCAAGCGCACGCCGGGTGGCAAAAGTGCTGCGAGTTGGGGACTGTCTAAGCTTGACGCAACGATAGGCCAGCGCACCAGCGCCCGCCCTGCATCCAAGGTGCCGGTGCTTGCCTGCGGCAAATCAGCACCCGCCACCGGAAAATCCAGCACGCGAAAACCAAATGAATTTTGCTTTGCAAGCGTCGGCACGCGCAGCTCAACATTGTAGCCACGTTGGCGCTTTTGACAGGCCGCTGCAGGTATAGGCGGGCTGGACGGGTTTAGCGCCAAAACCGGCGTCATGCCGCTGCCTGCACACGCGATGCGATAGGTCGCGCCATCCAGATCAATTAGCAGGTGATCCGTGCGTTCTGGGTAAGCGGAGAATGCATCCAACCAAACCGGCGTCAAATCACCAATAGAAAACCATAAATACAGCGCGCCCTTGCTGCGTGCGGCTATAAAATCCACCGGTAGGCGTGATTTCACGCCAAATCGCTGCGGCTCGCCGATTAATCGCGCCCAGTCTTCGACATAGCCGTCGATACTCAGCTCAAAATCAATCGCTTGCGCATAAATACGGCCCGGCGCAACGGCGCTGGCTAAAAGATCGCCATCGAGCGCAGTGGAAGCCCGAGCCAAGGCCTGCGCCTGTGCAAACAGCGCGCTTTCTTCGCCTTGACGCAGGGTGTCTTCCATTTGCGAAACAAAGCGTAAGCCGCCAATAGGAAAAACTGCAGCGACCAGCGCTATGAGGAGTAATTTGAGTCGAAGTCGCATGGGCGCAGTTTGCCACGCTCAAGCGCACAATCTAAGCGCTAACTCAGGCGATTCCCTGACGCTGCACGCTCTAGCAACGCACAGACTTCGTCTACGCTAATTAATGCCATCACGCCCTCGCGCTCAACTCTTTGGCCCCAGCGCAGCTTTTCAACGGGCTTGCCGAGAAATTGCAGCGAAGCATTTGCATAATGTTGCGTGCACAAATGCAGGGCGCGATACGGGCAATTGCGCTTGGTATCGGTGGCGGCGTAAAGACCAACAACCGGCGTGCCCAAGGCTTGTGCCATATGCGCGGGCCCAGAATCTGGGCTGAGCACAACATCCGCGCGCGCCAGCACCGCTAGCAGTTGTTTGAGCGTGTCTTTGCCGACTAAATCGACATACTGCACGCGCAAATGCGCACGAATTGCTGCCGCCATCGCGTTTTCCATTTCACTTTTGCCGCCGACCAAAACCGGCGTCAGGCCTAATTTTTCTGATGCGAAATTAGCCACTGCGGCGTAACGCTCGGGCAGCCAATTGCGCAATGCGTGCGAGGAGCAGGGG
>JBBQBR010000487.1:0-2725 GCA_038317875.1 Lysobacterales bacterium | reverse complement strand
CTAAGCTTGTGCTGTTCGTTTTTGCAAAAGTATCGGCATAACTGATGCTGCAATCGCTAGCGTGCGGCCAATAATCGGCGTAAGTTTTGCCATAGTTGTATTTGGCAGCAGATTCAACGTCACACAGGAGCGAAAGCCGTGAAATATTCATATCTTTTAGTCGGAATAACCGCACTTTTACTGCAAGGCTGCGCAACCGCGCCGTCCGCAAACGCGCCGTCCGCGAACGCCACGATGGACAAAAGTGCAGACGTTGCCTACATGGGTGACTGCCGCCGTGTGCCAAAGGATAAATCCGGGCATCGGCAGCGTGATTTAACGACCACCAACGCGCGTTGTTACAGCAAAGCCGATCTTGACCGCACTGGCGGCATTGATATCAGCGATGCCTTGCGCAAATTGGATCCGTCGATTCAGTAAGGCTGTGCCAAGCGCGAGCCAGTTAGCGACGGCCGTGCCCCTCACCCCCGCACTCTCCCCGAAGGTGGGTTTCGCTGCTTATCAATTTTCATAGCGGGGAGAGGGAGTTTTTGTTTTGGCGGCGCGTAGGGCGTGGCGCGTGGCGTCGGCTGCGAAAAACAGCTCCCTCTCCCTGCCGACAGTTTCAATTCGCAGCCCAGCAGCCGGACAGTGAGAGGGCTGGGGTGAGGGTGAGGGCGCAAAAAGCGGCAACGCCGCCGAAGCTGGGTAAGTTGGGCTTAAGCGTGCGCTGAAAGGCTAACCACCAAGCCCATCCACCCGCGTCTGCAAATACTGCACAAAACGCTTCGCCGCGACGCTGTGGTGCTGATCCTTGCGCCAAACCACGAACCATTGCCGCCGCAGCGGGAAGCCGCGCACATTGAGTACCGTCAGCGCCGGATCTAGCGTGGCGGCCACGCGCACGGCCAGCTCGGACACAATCGCCACGCCCAAGCCTGCGGCGGCGGCGTGTTTAATGGCTTCGTTGCTGCCCAGGCTCATCGCCACCTTGGGCACGAAGCCGCATTCGGCAAAATGCTGCTCGGCCACTTTGCGCGTGCCGCTGCCCTGCTCGCGCATGAGCCAGCGCTGCTCGCTAAGTTCGTCCAATGCCAGCTGCTGCCCTTGCAGCGGGTGCTGGCGCGCGGCAATCACGACCAGCGGATTGTCCAGAAACGGCACGCGTTCTAGGCTTAAGGAATCGGGCGGCAGCATCATCACGGTCAGATCGTCTAAATTGCGCTGCAAACGCTCGACCACGCGGTCGCGGTTTTCAATCGCCAACTCGATCTCCACGCCGGGGTGTGCGGCGGCAAACACGCCCAATAAATCCGGCACGAAGTATTCCGCCGTGGTGACCGCAGCAATGCGCAAACGCCCGCGCACGAGGCCGCGCGCCTCCGCTAGATTGGATTCCAAACGCTGCCAGCATTGGCCGAGCTCGGCAATCGTGCCCTGCAGCAACTCCCCGGCCTGAGTCAGGCGCAAACGCCGCCCGACGATCTCAACTAAGGGCTCGCCCACCGCATTCGCTAACTCACGCAGCTGAATACTGACGGTCGGCTGCGACACATGCAGTTCGCGGGCAGCGTGCGTGATCGAGCCCAGCCGTGCGGCCGCTTCAAAAGCGCGCAGCTGCTGGGGGGTAATGCGCATCAAACGGCGCAGCGGCGTAGGCATAGCTTTTTATCTATGGGTTAAATGCGAAATTAGTATTTTTCTTAATGACTGAGTTTGCCTAGAGTGCGCACACTTTTCCAGGAGTATCGTCATGAGCCTAGACCAACCCAATAACCGAAGCGCCGTCGAAACAGATGCGCAGATTGAAGCTGCCGGTGCCGTGACCAGCGTCGAACGCGTGCCGATCAGTATTGCCTATGGCGACGGCATCGGGCCGGAGATCATGACCGCCACCTTGGCGATCTTGGACGCCGCCGGTGCGCGCCTGGCACCGGAGCGCATTGAGATCGGCGAGCAGGTCTATTTGGCGGGCAATACTTCGGGGATTACCAACGAGTCTTGGGCCAGCCTGCGGCGCACCAAAGTGTTTCTTAAGGCACCGGTGACGACGCCCTCGGGCGGCGGCTACAAAAGCCTCAACGTGACGGTACGCAAGACTTTGGGGCTGTATGCCAATGTGCGCCCCTGCATTAGCTATGCGCCGTTTGTCGATACGCTGCATCCGAACATGGATCTGGTGATCGTGCGCGAGAATGAAGAGGATCTCTACGCTGGCATCGAGCACAGGCAAACCGATGAAGTATTTCAGTGCCTGAAGCTGATCACGCGCCCCGGCTGCGAGAAAATCGTGCGGCACGCGTTCGAATACGCGCGCAGTCACGGCCGCCGAAAAGTGACGTGTATGGTGAAAGACAACATCATGAAGATGACCGACGGGCTTTTTTATTCGGTGTTCGAAGAAATCGGCCGCGAATATCCGGAGATCCAAAAAGAGCGCTACATCATTGATATCGGCGCGGCACGCATTGCCACCCAGCCCGAGCGCTTCGATGTGATCGTAACGCCGAATCTTTATGGCGACATCATCAGCGACATTGCGGCGGAAATGACCGGCAGCATTGGACTTGCGGGCAGCGCCAATATCGGCGAACACGTGGCGATGTTCGAAGCCATTCACGGCAGCGCGCCCGACATCGCAGGTCAAAATATTGCTAACCCGAGCGGTTTGCTGCTGGCGGCGGTGATGATGCTGATTCATGTTCGCCAAGCCCCAATTGCCCAACGCATTCACAATGCCTGGCTG
>JBBQBR010000486.1:0-2735 GCA_038317875.1 Lysobacterales bacterium | reverse complement strand
CCGTTGTTTTACTAGCGCGTAACGTTCGCGCCAGCTGGCAAAACGCCAATCGAATGCGAAGTCACTAAGCTTTTCCTGCAAAAGTGCGCCGCCCGGCTCGGCTTTAACACTCTTGAGTCGGGCCAGTTGGTCAGACGATATTTCTGTGTGAAAAAGCTTTTGGCTAGCCACTAACGCGTCCAACAAGATTGCACATAGCCCAGACTGTTCCGCGCGGCCTAGCGTTTGCTCTTTTTGCACAAGCGTCATCGCCTGCCAAAGCAAATGCACATCGTACAGCCAGATAAAGCGCTCCTGATCCCGATGGTGACCGATACGGTGCACCGCCGCAACCAGCAGTGCGTCTACAGGACAGGGCATGCGCCAATGCCCTGCGTCATCAAACGCAATACTGTTTAAATAAAGTGATTCAAAAGGCAGCGCGCGCGCCAGAAGTGGGCGGGATGAAAGCGCCCAGTGCAAATCTAAACTAATCACCGCGCCGCTAAAGCGCTTTTGATAGGTGCGCTCAGGTAGGACAACCGCGCTAAAATTTGACGAAACTGGCTGCCAATTCGCGGCAAGTAAAACTTCGTGCGCCTGCGCCATTTGTGTCGGGTCGATAAACAAATCGGTATCAACGCGTGGGCGCAAACCTGGGCTGGGATAATGGCTCTGCGCCAACGCCGCACCCTTGATGACAAGCCCGCGTATTGCTGAATTGGCGAACGCTTGGCCCAATTCAGCCAGCGCAGCGCAATGCAAAGCGTCTAGTAGCGTGGCTTTAGCATGATCAGCGCGAACCGATTGCGTGTGGTTAGCATGACCAAGCAGAGCGCTTTGGGTGTGTGGCCAATAGCCAAGCAATGCCAGAACACCGTGCGCACTCGCCTGCACGAAAAGCTCGCACACCTCCTGCGTACTAAATTGCATTGTGATGTTTGCAGCGCTTGGCGCAGCAAGCCATTGATCGAACTTGGCTTGCATGGTTGGTGAAACGGATTTAGGATCAGTGCGCATCGTTACAAACCATACTTGTTAACTCGGCTCAGCGATATGCTAGGATTGCCCGAAGTGTGTCCTTAAACGGTGGTCGTGTCATGAAAACAAAAATTCTTGCGGTTTTAATCAGTGTTGCGTTAGCCCAAGTTGCTTTTGCGGACGCGCCAAGCTGGCTAGTTGAAGACGCGCGATTGATGGATCAAGCGCTTAGTGCCACCAAAAATGGCGTAAATCCGACCGATGCAACGGCTGCGATTATTGCATCAGGCACACCCTCAAGCTACACCGTGCAAGCCATCACCACGGCATATGCCAGCTGCCCAGCACTTGAAGCCTCGGTCACGGAAGCCGTGCGCAACGAGCCCGGCTCCGCTTATGACGTCATTACCGCAGTACAAGATTTAGACGCCTGTCCGTGTTCTGCCGACAACGTTTGGCCACACACACGGCTCGAATCCAGAATTCGTGTTGAAAGTCGCCGCTTTGAATCTGTAGGCATGGGTGTACGCTCCAATTGCGTCGCAATTGCGGCCAACGCTGCGGCAAAACAAGCGCCTTCGCAAGCCCAGGCGATACTTTACGCAGCATCTGGTGACCCATTTGGCCGCCCTGGCGTTGATCGCAACGGTCGCCAGATCATTGACGCGGTGGGTAAAGTCGGTGTCAGCCGTCAGGAATGGCAGGGCACGATGGAAGGCAAGGGCATGAGCGTACAACGCGAAGATTCCGATTGTTCCGGTGATCGTGACCCAATCGACGAATTCGCAACCACCTCCGGATGGTCAACTACAGAAGGTACTGACGCGGCCATGTTGGGTAAATCCAGCGACAGCTGCAGTACTCGTGCGGCCGACTTGGTAATTTCGGACTATCAAAACGCTGAAGACGATAGCAATGCCGTGGAAGTGTTAAACAATACTGCGATTGATATTGATCTGGCGAAAGGCAAATATGTGCTGGACGTTTACAGCGACGGTGCCAACATGCCGAGCAAAACGATCCCACTCAAGGGCAACCTATTAAGCGGCAACTCAGTCGTGCTTGCAGGCGAAAATGCGGAAAAGGCAGTGCGCGACCGCGCGAACATAGTTACCGGTGATCTGGACCTGTCTAAGGTAAACGCGCTGGTACTGCGGCGCGGTGGCATTTCGCAAGTTAACTGCGACAACGTGCCAATGGCGCTGGGCATGATTGCCACCGCACTCGGCGACACCGGTGAAAAGTGGTTAGACGATACCGCAAAAGAATATGAGCAATCGGCCGATGCACGACAAATCGATGCAGTCGGTACCGTAGGGCAGAAAAATGATGCTTGGTTAGGTGAAAAAGCGGGCACGCCAGTTACTGTAGTGCGCCAGGACAGCGTTTGTGACGGTGACAGCAATGCACGCGATAGTTTTAGCAGCGCGCCGGGCTGGAATGTCGGTGCGGGCGTAACCCCGGATCAGTCCGGTACTGCGGATGGACGTTGCGTCGCCAAATCGCGTGACCTAGTGCTTTCGGAATATCAAAATAACGCCGAACAGTATCGTTCGGTTACGCTGTTTAACAACACCGGCGCAGGCGTAGATTTGGCCGACGCGGGTTATGTGCTTGAAGTCTATAGCGATGGCGCGGATTCCCCATCACGCACGATTGCGCTGAAAGGCACAATGAAAACCGGCTCAACATTCACCATCGCCGATGACGACGCACCTGCGGAAGTCAAAGAACGGGCCAACATAGTGTCAAACGAGCTCAATGCTCCTAATATC
>JBBQBR010000485.1:0-2747 GCA_038317875.1 Lysobacterales bacterium | reverse complement strand
CTGCGTCTATTTCTAGGCGGCAAGCTAGCGATCAGCAAAGGATTTTCAAAGAATTTCCGGAGGATTTTCAAGGCGTTTCTGCCTTGACCGCTGCAACATTAGTGGGGTCGCGAACGCACCCGGAGTTGACCAGAGCGCACGCCTAACTCGACCACAAACCCGCGATTTCACCTAGACTTCGCGCCCGCCCCAGATCGAAGCACCCACATGACCCGCCCAAGCGATACCAGCGCGCGCATGCCCGCACAAATTCCTTACATTATTGGCAATGAAGCCGCGGAGCGCTTCAGCTTCTATGGCATGCGCAATATTTTGGTGCCGTTTTTGATTACCTCGGTGATGCTGCAAATGGCGCCGCTGGCCGAACGCGAAGGCTTAGCGAAAGATATTTTTCACAGCTTTGTGATCGGCGTGTATTTTTTTCCGCTGCTCGGCGGCTGGATCTCGGATCGTTTTTTCGGCAAATACAACACCGTGTTGTGGCTGTCGATGCTGTATTGCGTGGGGCAATTTTGCTTAGCCCTATTTGTTAGCAATGCAACCGGGTTTTATGTCGGCCTGCTGCTGATTGCGCTGGGTTCGGGCGGCATAAAACCCTTGGTATCGGCCTTTGTTGGTGATCAATTTACCCAAAGCAACAAACATTTGGCAAAAGTTGTCTATGACGTATTTTACTGGACGATTAACTTTGGCTCGTTTTTCGCGTCTCTGCTCATGCCGCGCATTTTGAAATCGGAGGGTGCCGCATGGGCCTTTGCTATCCCTGGCATATTAATGGCGGTCGCCACGCTGATTTTTTGGCTGGGTCGAAAGAAATATGTGCAAACGCCGCCGACTCCGCCGGATGCCAATGGCTTTTTAGCGGTTGCGCGCACCGCATTATTGGCGCAAAAACCGGGCGAGCATCGCATTGGCTATTGGCTTACTGCGTTTGGCGTGGCGCTTTCGAGCGCTATCATGTTGCTTTGGCTGACGTATGCGCTATCGCCAACTTTTAGCTTGTGGCAGCTTGGTTTTGTGGTGAGCTTTTGCCTTAGCCTGTTGGCGATCATGCTGTTGGGCGGCATCGGCACCTGGTTGCAGCTTGAGCGTGCGCGCGGCGCGCACCCTGATTGGGCGGTTGACGCGGTGCGCGCGGTGCTGCGCATTATGATTGTGTTCGCAATCGTTACGCCGTTTTGGTCGCTATTTGATCAAAAGGCGTCAACTTGGGTACTACAGGGCAAGGCGATGGTCATGCTAGCACCAGACTCCTGGCTCGGTTGGTTAGTGAAGGAACCCGCGCAAATGCAGGCGCTAAATCCGCTGCTCGTGATGCTGCTGATTCCGTTTAACAACCTGATTTTATATCCCGCGTTAACCCGTATGGGCGTGCAGGTTACGGCGCTTCGCCGCATGGGTTTTGGCATTGCAGTATCGGGCGCAGCTTGGGTCGCGGCCGGGATAATTCAGCTTTGGATCGACGGCGGTGATGCGGTTTCGATCACCTGGCAAATCTTGCCTTATGCGCTACTGACTTTGGGCGAAGTGCTGGTATCCGCCACCGGTTTAGAGTTTGCCTATAGCCAAGCGCCCACGTCAATGAAGGGCACGATCATGAGTTTTTGGCTGCTGTCGGTAACCTTCGGCAACCTTTGGGTGCTACTGACGAACGCAGCGCTGCGGCAAGAAACGTTCAGCGCCTGGGTGGCAAGCTCTGGACTCAGTCAGAATGCGTTTTTGATGTTCTTCTTTGCCGCCTTCGCGCTGATCGCATCAGCGGTCTTCGCGCTTTACGCGCGGCGCTATCCGATGCAGGACCATTACTTGAAGGCGTGATCGCGGCTGCAATGATGAGATCGACCGCCTGTGCACGGGCCTCAGTAAGCGTCCGCTCTAGCGATCCCGTATGCCAAACGGGATAGCATGCGCAAAGATTCACCACCCGATGCCAAAGATTGGACAAGGTCAAGAATAAGTTGCACTTGTTGGAGCGCGGGTAGAATGCCTACCTGCCCTGTCCTCTGGCCTAAGCTTTAATTGATAGGGATCTAGCGCGAAAAGCGAAGCCGAATAACCGCCCCGCCTTTCGCAGCACATTACGCCTAGCGCAGCACCGCTGCCGGGTCACCAAACAGCGTAATCGAGTAATTCGATTCGATGTTTTCTGGATTACTGCGCGCCAAATCTGCCTTTGCCGCCATCAATGCCTCACCCAACGTATTGATGGCTTTGCCTTCGCGATCACCGATACGACCATCTTCTACCAAGTCGAAAAAGCGTGTGCCCAGCGCCATGTGGCTGGCGTCTTCGGCCAAACTAGTTGAACCGATTACGCTCGACGCCAAGCGATTGCTACGTAACATCAAGGCATGCGCCATGGTGTCTTGGTCGGGCATGACAAAATAGTTGTTCCAGCAACCCCACTGGCTGACCACGGCGGGAATGCCGCTACGGTTGATACTGCTCAGTTGACTGGTGTCGAGTAAGTTTTGACTGGCCCAACGATTCGGGCTGGAATGGCCTAAATAGTTAATCCAATCCGCGTCGCCGCCCAAACCTGCCGCCGCTTTTGCACGTGCTGCAGTGATGCCAAGTTCGTCTACCAGCGCAAATTCTTTCGGCTGGCCTTGACGTAAATATGACAATAGGCTGCGGCTGTGGATGTCAAAATGCTCAGCCGAATTTGACGCACCGGCCACCGCCAAATAGCGCGCTGCAGGCGTATTGCCGCGTTGCACAATCGAGCTAATCGCCAGCCTCATTTC